>NZ_VEKZ01000025.1:0-44801 GCF_007681465.1 Siminovitchia fortis | reverse complement strand
GAGCACTACGATAAGTCAACATCGGCTCGTACCTCGCCGTGTTTCCTTTATCTCATTGCGGAGCGCTCCAGTTTGTACGTCGCTAAACGGGCGCTTGCGCTTTTCTTATTTATGATACTGTCTGGAATGGCAAATTTTCGCTTAGGCCAAGTGTCTCCGATGTGGAAGTAAGGATTTCCTGGAAAAGATCCGGGTTTTCCACTAGTGACACGCCGTATGAAGGAATCATTTCTTTAATCTTTGACTCCCACTCTTTCATATGTTCCGGGAAGCATTTTTCCAATACCTCAAGCATGACATGAACAGCAGTGGAAGCACCCGGAGAGGCGCCAAGCAATGCAGCGATCGAGCCATCCGAGCTGCTTACAACTTCCGTGCCAAATTGAAGTGTTCCCTTGCCAGCCTCTGTATCTTTGATTACTTGCACACGCTGGCCGGCTGTCACGACCTCCCAATCTTCGTTTTTGGCGCTTGGAATAAACTCCCGCAACTCTTCCATGCGCTGTTCATTCGACAGCATCACTTGCTGGATCAGGTATTTTGTCAATGACATCTCTTTGACACCTGCTGCCAGCATCGTGATGACATTATTCGGTTTGACGGAACCGATCAGGTCTAAATTTGAACCCGTTTTTAAGAACTTTGGCGAGAAGCCCGCGAACGGTCCAAACAGCAATGTTTTCTTGTTGTCGATATATCTTGAATCCAGATGCGGAACAGACATTGGAGGAGCTCCAACCTTCGCTTTCCCATACACTTTTGCGTGATGCTTTTCCGCTACCTCCGGATTGTTGCACACCAAGAATAGTCCGCTTACCGGAAAACCTCCAATATGCTTGGACTCAGGGATACCGGTTTTTTGCAGTAAAGGCAGACTTCCGCCCCCGCCGCCGATAAAGACGAACTTTGCAGCGTGAAATTCAGTTTGGCCGCTGTCCATATTATACACTTTCACTTCCCACAAGCCGTCGCTTGTGCGTTTAATGTCCTTCACACAATGCTTGTAGTGAACCTCGACGTTTTTGCTTTTCAAATGATCAAACAACATGCGGGTCAAGGCACCAAAGTTCACATCCGTACCCGTGTCGATTTTTGTCGCCGCAATCGGTTCATTCAACGTACGGCCTTCCATGATAAGCGGAATCCATTCCTTCAGCTGTTCAGGATCATCGGAAAATTCCATCCCTTGGAACAGGGGATTGTTTGACAATGCCTCAAATCGTTTTTTCAAAAAAGCTACGTTCTCTTCCCCTTCTACTAAACTCATATGGGGGATCGGCATGATGAAATCATGCGGATTGCTGATCAGATTGCTTTTTACAAGATAAGACCAAAATTGCCTTGAAAGCTGAAACTGTTCATTCACTTTTACAGCCTTGCTGATGTCTATGGATCCGTCAGGCCTCTGGGGTGTGTAGTTAAGCTCGCACAGTGCCGAATGGCCCGTACCTGCATTGTTCCATTCGTTAGAGCTCTCTTCACCCGCATTTTCGAGCTTCTCAAAAACTTTGATTTCCCAATCCGGCGCTAACTCTTTCAGCAGAGATCCCAAAGTTGCACTCATGGTTCCGGCACCAATTAAGACAACATCTGTTTTCGTTTGTCTGCTCATTTCTACCTTCCTTTTTACCATAATTTATATAGGATGTAGGCACATCTGCATAGCACCCCAGCATGCAGGGGTGCGAAATAATCTAATATCTTCTCCTATTCTATTATACCCTAATTATCGTGTTTTTGAGCCTTTTATAGATTAGAATAATTATTTGTTATTATCTGAAAGTAGTTGGGACGGAAGAGGATGGGAAAGGCTTTGCAGAATGTGGAAAAACCAAAGCCTGAACCCCCGTTCTTGTATAGGGGGAGGCTTTGGTTAACTGCTGCTTCACTATCAATCATTCACATCTTTGCCAGGCCTCTTTTAACCAAACTGGTTTTCCGCAAGTTCATTAACAGATGAGCGGTAGCTCTCTTTCTTTTCAGTATCAAACCGGCCTTCCCACTTAGACATCACAACTGTAGCCAATGCATTACCTACAACGTTCACAACCGTGCGTGCCATATCAAGAAGTCTATCAATTCCGGCGATAAATGCGAGTCCTTCAAGCGGAATTCCTACTGTTCCCAAAGTTGCCAGCAATACAACAAACGAAACTCCCGGTACACCGGCAATTCCTTTGGATGTCAGCATCAATACCAATACAAGGGTAATTTGTTCCGTCATGCTTAAATCGATCCCATACATTTGGGCAATAAAAAGCGCTGCAAGAGCTTGGTATAATGTGGATCCATCCAAGTTAAAGGAATAGCCGGTCGGAACTACAAAAGATACAATATCCTTTGGACATCCGAACTTTTCCATTTTTTGCATCACCTTTGGCAATACGGTTTCAGAGCTGGAAGTTGAATAGGCCAAAAGCAGCTCATCTTTCAATACTTTGATGATGTGGAAAATATTTGTGCCAACCAGCTTGGCAATTCCTCCAAGCACGACAACAATAAAAAAGAGCATCGTTAAATAGACAAGAATCATTAATTTTCCAAGTGGAATTAACGATTCCAAACCGAATTTTGACACCGATACACCAATTAAGGCAAATACACCGAATGGGGCAAACTTCATAATACAGTTTGTCACCCAAAACATGGCATCTGCTACGCCTTCAAAGAAGGCGAGCACAGGTTTTCCTTTTTCGCCAATCGCCGCAATCCCTAAACCGAATAAGACAGAAAAGAAGATAATGGGAAGCATATCTCCTTCAGCCATCGATTGGATAACATTGCTCGGCACAATGTTTACAACCACGTCCAAAATACCATGGCTTTCACTTTGTACTTCTTCAGTCGTCTGGACATACTGGTCGATATCGCCTTTGGAAAGTGTCGACATGTCCAAACCTACACCCGGTTTGAAAATATTTGCAGATAATATACCAACAATAATCGCAATCGTTGTAACAACCTCAAAGTAAATGAGTGTTTTCCCGCCAAGCTTCCCCAATTTTTTGAGGTCGCCTGTTCCGGCAACACCCAGGATTAAAGTAGAAATAATGATTGGTACTACGATCATTTTAATCATGTTTATAAAAATAGTACCAATTGGCTGCAGGTATGTTTCCACGGCCGGGTTTCCATAAAAAATGGCCCCGACGATAATTCCCAGTATTAATCCAATAAGTATTTGAGATGCCAGAGTAAGTTTAATTTTCTTCATCTATATAAAGTCACCCTTTCCCATAGTAATCGCTTCCAATGAGATAGCGTTATGACTATTTTACGGGTGACCTGTCGAATCCTAGGGAATCCTACACTATTTATCGTTATATTTTTCTATTGTGTCATGATACAGCGCTTGAAGAAATTTCTTTATGTTTACTTTGGCCTTTTTCGGCTCATTATGGTCTTCCTGAATAGAGATCATTTGATCTCTTACTACTTGAAAGTCGAAATAACGGGGTGCATAGTATTCAAACACTGGATTTGTGTAATCAATCGACCCCAGAGAAGCTAAATTATTGACAGCCGTTAAAATGATTCTGCGAATCCGCTGTTCAATGGCTTTGCTGCTCAAGTTATGATTCCCCGGTTTGACCGCAATGGATTCATATAAATTTTTTAACGGCGGCAATTGGATAACTCCTTCATTTTCATATATGAGGATTTCCATCATCGATATAATATCATCGCTGCCTGACTCTCCGATGATGCCCATATCATTCAATATCGACAAAACGATCTCTTTTACGCTTTGCTGTCTCGTTGTTGCTGATTCACTTTGACCCAAAGATTCCTTGATTACGAGTAATGAATTTCTTAATTGAAATTGTTCCGCTACTCTTTTTAAAATACTCCGTACTTCTATTCGGTTAATGGGCTTATGAATAAAAAATTCGACCCCTTTTTCATAAGCTTCGCCAACCATTTCCTTGTTTACGATTTGGGAGATCATAATAAATTGACCTTGGAATCCCTTCATTCTCAGCTGTTCAATTGCTTCAATTCCGTCCAGCCCAGGCATTAATAAATCAATCAAGACGACGTCAGGATGCACGGCAAGGATGGACGAAAGACATTCGGCCCCGCTTTTGGCCTCACCTATAACAACTCCAAGATCACATTCCGTTATAATGTTCTTCAACATTGCTCTGCTTGCTTTATCATCATCTACAATAAAATAACGCAGTTTTATTCAACTCGCTTTCGGATATTTTTGGTCGGGATAAGGATTCGAAAAACAGCACCCTTCTCCGGGAATTCCAATTCAATTTTCCCCTCAAGCGCTTGGATAATCTCTTTTACATGAGATAAGCCGATCCCAGTCGCAGCAACACCTTGATCGCTGTATTTTGTAGTATATCCTGTTTCAAAGATCGTAGATGCGTACTCTTTTGGAATACCTTTGCCGGAATCTTTTATAACGAAACAAGTGTACGCTGATTCTTCAAATAGTTTAATATGAATTTCACCTTTATTTGTAATAGCTTCAACGGAATTGGCTGTCAGGTTATTCAATAGGGCAAGAAGCGGCATTTGCTGATCTGTTTCAAAGTCAACTGCACTATTTACGCGAAAGTTAATATTTTTCTTTAACAGCTCACTGTATTTCTTATTTGCCGAGACTATGATGTTCAGCACATCCGACAGAAGAAGAATATGATTTCTTTTTCGCTCGGTTATTTTCGTAATCCCTGATAAAACCCGCTGTGAATCTTTTTTCACTTCATGAATTTCTTGAGCAATATGCAGGGCTTGAGCGCTTAATTGATGCAGCTCTTTCTTTTTTAAATGCCTATATAAATCATGGCTTGAGGCAGTAATACGTTCGATATGATTCATTGATTTCTCCAAGTAGAGGGATTCAGCATATAACTCAGAGCCTACTTCAAGCATTTCCTGCATACGTTTCCTTTGTTCCGAAACTGTTATGGAGCTATATAATCCAACTACAAAATAGCTGCGGATGATGGCCACCCCTCCCAGCAAGGCCCAAGTCTGCAAGTCTAAATTTACTTGGCCCTGCATCCAATGCCTGGTAAGCTGTTCGACACCATTGCCGACAAATTCAAATAAAACAGCCCAAGCGCCTAAAATAAGCGGAGTAGTTTTGTACCTTTCAACTTTAATGACATGTAAGCCCAGTGCAAATATAAAATAATATAAAAAAGCGGGCAAGTGACTTTTTATGCTTGTCCAATCAAACACTTCAAATAGAAATATATCCTCTGCAATACGAAAACATATGACCACGATCCCTGTAACGAAACCAGTGCGTATGAGAGATGCCGGGGGCCAAATGAGAATAAGCAGAAAAAAAGCAATACTCCCCAATCCAAAGCGAAAAGCCTCCCCGCCGAAGGGAGTGACTTTAATTTCACTGGCAAGGGCCGTTAATACTGCGGTAAGAATCAGTGCGATTGTATTGGTGTTTTTGACAGTAAATTTGTTTATTGAAAACATGGAGATCTCCTTATTTTTCTCACTGGCTGACCTTTGATCTTATTATATAAATGAAATAGCCCGTAAATCTATACATTCATAGAGTTACGGGCTATTTACAAATTTCCAAATTTATTGCATTGCTGATAATACTTCTGGGGAAGCGTAATTTTTAGATGGATGCAGTTCCAACTAAACTCGGGATAGACCAGCGTTCCCAATCAAATATCTTGTATTAAAACTCTTTTTCCTCACCAAAATCGATCAACACGACTGTTGTTTTATCGTAGTCTTTAAGTAATTCTTTGAATTTATTGTCCTTGTTCATCATCGTTTCAATCACAGGGAAATTTTCAAGCATACCCTGTAGTACCTCAGGCCGAGGTGTTGTTGCGCTGTTCGGAAATTGATGATTTGGGATGACATAGTCGACATCAATTAAGTTTTTCACAACGTAAGCTGCCTCTTCAGGACCCATGACAAACTGTCCGGAGGAAGAGAGGATCGCAATATCCGGTTTGTAAAAGTCCTGGATTAATTTCATATCCGCCATCATTGTCGTATCACCGGAATGATAAACGGTTCGATCTCCCGCGAAAGCAAAAACATAACCCGCCGGTTGACCTGCGTACATTGGAGTACCTTCTGTTTCACTATATGAAGAAGTATGTATCGCTTGAACCATCGTTGCCTTGACATCATCAAGCTCAATCGAACCTCCATAATTCAACAAGTGAACGTTTTTATAGCCTTTTTGCATGAGTAACAAACCGAAATCATACTGAGCGACGATTAGCACCTCAGGATTCACATCCGTAATCTCTTGAAGACCGCTAGTGTGATCAAAGTGACCATGCGTTAAAAAAACCGCATTAATTGTTTTTAAAAATTCCGGCTTTGTGTACTCTTCAGGACAGCCGGGGTTTACACTTAAAAACGGATCAATCAAATAACGCTTCTCCTGCCTACTTGTTAACAAATAAGAGGCATGCCCAAGTCTTAAAATTTTCAAAATGGTCGCTCCTTCACTCATTTTTTTTGTTTCTTTATAAGCAGGGCTTGCTGAACGAATAAAACACCTTAGAAATTTCCTTTTAAAAAAGTTCATATATAACAGAAATCGTCGTCACTAAAATCATAAAGCCAAACGCAAACTTAAAATTCCATTTGAAAATTTTTAAAGGCGATGACCGAATGAGAGTCGCCATAATCGCTGTGGCGATATTGAATGGACTAATCATCAATAAGGAAATTGTTGAACCAATGAATAACAAAGCAAGACTATTTTCGAGCCCACTCGCAATCGGGGCAAGCACTTGCGCGAGCAGCGTAATCGTAACCACTGAAAAAAAGCCGCAAAGAGATGTGATCCAAAAAATTGCCGCAATAAAAAAGAAGAAGACTGCTAAATGCAAACTTTGAAACTGATTGATCACAAATTCATTAATATGATCAAATAAAACTGATTTTTCCATCATCGAAATAAAAAAGCCAGCTGATAAAAATAAGGCGACAAAATTATTCATATTACCAATGCTAATATATAAACTTTTTTTCATATAAGTGAGGTAGATTGGCAGTTTCCTTAGTACGATGATCCAAGCGAACGAAAATGGGATAACGACGATGACAATGGCTACCAAAAGTCCTTCCTGCAAAAAATGGTCTGTTACTAGAACGAATACGAATAGTAGGATCACAGCAACGAAAAATTGGACTATCCTTAGGGCGTCTTTTTTGTTAAATGTCCCTTTTTTCTCTATATTCATTTCCTCTAGCGGAATGAAATATGTCCTCCTGTGTAACAGCCAATCAAAAAACAAATAAGTCAAACTGGTCAATAGCAAAATGGGCATTAAAACAAGGTAACTTGCATTTAACTGGTCAATACTTGCAATAACTAATAGTTCCACCGGACTCCAAAATAAAGCCAAACTATACGCTCGTAACATTGAATGTGTATAAAAGCGTTTTTTTGCGTCTCCTTTAAGCGACGGAACAAGATTATTTAAACTCTGTATACTAATCGGAAGTGTGGCAATCGTCAACAATACCGCTAATAAATAGGTAAAAAACGATGTTCGCTGATAAATCCCGCTCAAGTGTTTTACACGGTAACGAATGAGGCTTTTCATGCTTTTATCGTATTTGTTTAAGCGTAGTATTCCTTGTATAAAAGGTAAAACGACAAAAATCCCCAGTAAACCCATCATCGGTTTAAATGATGGTAAGAAATCCTGAAATGGAATGTCATTTGTAAAAAAAAAAAAAAATGACAGTACCTATTGATAGAAAACCTAGTGATGACCAAAAAAACAGCTTTTGAACTCTGGGTAACGAATAAAAAATCGCTAAAATCGCGAGCACCATTAAAACGGTATCAATCATTGATCGATTTAAAAATAAATTCACAATATAAAGTAGTGGGATAATCGTATACAGAATATGTCGCACGCGTTTATCATCCTGTCCCTCTTAATAGACGTAGTGGGTTAGGAGGTATATTCGCTTACCCTCACTTCCCACTACAAACGAGCTAATTGGCATTCCAACTGTACTTATAATTAGGATCTTCAATGTTATGAGCTTCTTTTACAACCTTTAACGGGCGGAACGTATCGATCATCACTGCTAATTCAAGGGTCTCTTTTTTTCCAATACTCGCCTCGATTGTTCCAGGGTGCGGCCCGTGAGGAATGCCTGAAGGATGAAGAGTAATGGATTCTTTTTCGATCCCTTTTCGGCTCATAAAGTTCCCTTCCACATAATAAAGAACCTCATCGCTATCTACATTGCTATGGAAGTATGGTGCCGGAATTGCCTCCGGATGGTAATCATATAGGCGCGGAACAAAAGAACAAATAACAAAATTATGGCCTTCAAACGTTTGATGTACCGGAGGTGGCTGATGAATTCGTCCTGTTATCGGTTCAAAGTCATTAACATTGAACGTCCATGGGAAGAGATAGCCATCCCATCCCACAACATCAAGTGGATGGTGATCATAAATGTGAGAATGAAGATACCCTCTTGATTTTGTTCGAACTTCATATTTCCCTTCATCTATGTGTGTTTCTAATACTTCTGGTCCCTTAATATCTCTTTCGCAAAATGGGCTATGCTCTAAAAGCTGGCCGAATTCGTTTCTATATCTTTTTGGCGTGGTGATCCAGCTAGTTGTTTCGATCACAAGAAATTTCGTTTCTCTTTCCTCAGGCGTCACTCTGTAAATCGTTCCAACAGGGATCACAACGTAATCACCAGGTTTATAGTTAAGCGTTCCGAATATGGTTTCAATTTTTCCTGTTCCATAATGAACGAATAATACTTCGTCTCCATCACTATTTCTGTAAAAATAATCCATGTTCTCTGTTGGACTTACGGTTCCAATGATCAAATCGTCGTTCCCAAGGATATATTTTCGTCCGGCAACCGCATCTAGGCCCTTTTCTAGTTTACTCGTCCAAAAGTGACGAGGAGCGAGGGCTTTTTGCTCCTCATAATTCACTTCACAATCCCCTAATATCTTAGCTTCCACCATCTTTGTTGGCGGATTATGGTGGTATAAAATAGACTGTAAACTAGAGAATCCCTTCGTCCCCATCACCTGTTCTCTATATAAAGACCCGTTCTCTTTCCGAAAAGTAATGTGTCTTTTATGCGGAATTTTCCCCATTTGTTTGTAAAAAGGCATTTCAGACCCTCCTTATAATCTTTAATCAACTTAAATCTAATTAATTGTTTCCGTTAAATAAAGCTTCTTTTGCTTTTATATTTAAATTTCGAGCCGGTAAAATGCGACCTGTAACCTCACCAAAACCGATTCGATAGTTTTCACCCTGACACCAGCCCGTAATGATTAGTTCATCCTCGTCTTCTAACCAAACCCGGGTTTCACCATTGACAAATTCAATCGGTTCCTTTCCTCTCCATGCTAATTCAAGCAAGCTGCCGCGTGATTCCTTTTCCGGACCGCTAATTGTCCCTGATGCAAGTAAATCGCCGGGATTCAAATTGCATCCGGTAATTGTGTGGTGGGCAATTTGTTGTGCCATGCTCCAGTAAAGGTGCCGGTAATTACTTTTGGCTATTGTTTGCGGTTGACTCATATTCTTCCCTTTTAACGAGACTTCTAGATTAATATCATAAGAAGCCGGTGTTGCTGATTGAAGATAAGGCAGCGGCTCTGGATCCTGCTGCGGCCCCGCGATACGGAATGGCTCCAGCGCTTCTAACGGAACGACCCACGGTGAGATTGATGTAGCAAAGTTTTTGGCTAAGAAAGGCCCTAACGGCTGGTATTCCCATGATTGAATATCCCTTGCACTCCAATCATTCACTAAAACTAATCCAAAGATATGATCTTCCGCATTTTCAACTAGGATTGGATTTCCATGTTCATTTCCAGGTCCAATAAAACAACCCATTTCTAATTCAAAATCTAATTGGCGGCACGGACCAAATTCGGGTTTGTCAGCAGTAGGAGATTTTGTTTGTCCTTGAGGGCGATAAATATCTGTACCGCTAAGAACGATCGAGCTGGATCGACCATGATATCCGACCGGAATATGGGTCCAGTTTGGCATTAATGCATTTTCTTTTCCGCGGAACATGATCCCTACATTCGTTGCATGTTCTTTAGAGGCATAAAAATCGGTATAATCGCCGATTTCCACTGGCAATAATAATTCAATTTCGCTCTGATGGTGGAGTGCTTCGTTTCTAAGCGTTTTATGATCTCTTAGAGTAGGAACATCTTCTCTCAACAAGTGTTGAATGATTTGGCGGACTTTACTCCAAGTTTCCTTACCCAATGACATAAATTTATTTAATGAGCCTTCATGGAAAACTCGCTCATTTTTAATGAGGGTCTCATCAAAAAAACCATGATCATCTAAAACCGAAAGGTCTAACACATATTCGCCAATCGCCACTCCTACACGTGATTTTTCATTACTTTTCGTTCGAAAAATTCCATATGGTAAGTTTTGAATTGGAAAATGAGATTCTTCATTTACTTCAATAAACGATTTAATCAACAAAATCACTCCTGTTTTTTAATTAATTCTCTTAATTCCTCCCGAGGCTCATCGAAGCTGCAGGAACCGTAAGAGCTTAATATCGTCTTTCTTACTTGGCCAATTTCATAAGCGGTTACCTTTAAATCCCTCCATGCCATATAATCTGATTGAAAAATAAAGCTTCCAGGGTCCTCATCGGATAAAATCTCTTTAATGGAGTTTTTATCTAAACGGTGGATTTCTCCTAAGATCACTGCTAAAAATACATTTAAAAACCCATACATTTTCGTTTGTACTTCCTTACGATACATCCTGATTGGATGATGCAAGCCTGCTGTAAACTTGAGTTGCAAACGACGCTCTATACATCCATGTATAAAGGAAGCAACTTGCTTTGGGGAAGGGAACATATCAGCTTTAATCCCTCCGGTACGCAACTTCATCCCTAATTTTTGCTCACTTTTTGCATTATGATCAGCGATTGCATCGAGGGTTGCAAGTATATCCTCTTCCCATTTCTCGCTATTTAAGGGAATGGTTAATTCACAAAATGGTTTTAAGCCTTGACCGACTGTTAACACTGCAATATTTTGCAAATCATGTTGACGAGGGATTTTCGCAGGTAAAGGCAATTCGAATGCATTGATTTCCACCTGTTCACCGTATTTGCTGCGAAAATCATTGATAACCTTTAAATCATCTTCAAGCTGAGCCAAACACCCGTCGAAACTCTCCGTTCTGCTTCCAGTTGCTGAAATCACAAGAGGCGTTTGTGCAGAGAAGAGATTAACGTATGTTGAAAGTTTCGATAATTCCGATGCTCTAATAACGAAATGCCCTAGCATCCACACATCCTGTTCTAACTTATACGATGCATAATTTTGAATCGCCTCCCTAAGCGATAAACGAGCTGGAGGAAATAATCCGGCGTAGTCAATCAAATGCCCTAGAAATGCCCTTAGACTTTCATTATTCAATAAAACATCTATCCCTTGTTCTTTACTCTCTTCCAACTGCAATTCATACTCCTCCTTCAAAGAGAAATGGTTTATATTTTACATGCATAAAAATACTCATAATCAAGTTGGCAAAGAGGTGAATCGAAACATAACTAATACTTTCCTAAAATAGAATAGTATGAAATTCCGCGATCTTTCTTCCCTGCTCTCTAGTGTCTACACCCATAGCCTAATGGATAAACTTTCAATGATGGTCCTCTTTACGCTCTATTTAAATTGTTTGCAAGTTCAAAACCCGACGAATCAATTTACAAATAATATTAAATAGCCCTTTTCTCAAAAGATCTCTTCAAATAAGACGATTAATGTACAACTAGTTCAGTGGCAATACTAAAAGGAGCCTCTGTCTTCTTTTTTATTTCATCGATGGTTGCATTATTAAGAGTTTCAATTAAAACCATTCCTTCATTCTTGAAGTCAAAAACCGCGAGGTCTGTAATTAAACGGTTTACTACGTTCTTTCCGGTAAGAGGTAAAGTACATTGAGACTTAATTTTAGATTCACCGTATTTATTTACATGATCCATTATAACTACCACACGTTTTGCACCATTTACAAGATCCATTGCACCGCCCATCCCTTTAACCATTTTTCCCGGTATCATCCAATTGGCCAAGTCCCCATCTTTTGATACCTCCATTCCGCCCAAAATTGCCAAATCAATGTGGCCGCCTCGAATCATGGCAAATGACTCGGCACTATCGAAGAAAGAAGCACCGGGGACTGTTGTAATTGTTTCCTTTCCTGCATTAATTAGATCTGCATCCTCTTCACCTTCAATAGGATAAGGACCTATACCGAGCAATCCGTTTTCCGATTGTAATAACACTCTAATATCTGAAGGGATTTCATTTGCTACAAGGGTCGGCATTCCTATTCCGAGATTAACATTCATTCCGTCTTTTATTTCTTTAACTGCTCGTTTGATGATAGCTAATCTTCTATCTCTCATTTGAATTGACCTCCTTTATTTCTCTGTTACCACCGTACGCCGCTCTATTCTTTTTTCGTAGTTTTTACCAAGAAGTAATCGTTGAACGTAAATACCTGGTGTATGAATGTCGTCAGGATTCAATTCCCCAGGTTCGACAATTTCTTCCACTTCTGCAATCGTAATTTTCCCAGCCATTGCTGCTAAAGGATTAAAATTACGAGAAGTTTTACGATAAATGAGATTTCCGTATGTATCAGCTTTCCATGCCTTGATAAGGGAAAAGTCTCCAACAATCCCTTCTTCAAGCAAGTAGGTTTTTCCATTAAACAGTTTAGTTTCTTTGCCTTCAGCAATAGGTGTGCCAACTCCTGTAGCCGTATAGAAACCAGGGATACCTGCTCCACCGGCTCTTAACCGTTCCGCCAATGTCCCTTGGGGTGTCAGTTCTACTTCTAATTGACCATTAAGAAATTGCTTCTCGAAAATTTTGTTTTCACCGACATAGGAGGAAACAATTTTTTTAATCTGTTGATTTGCCAGTAAAAGACCCAGTCCCCAGTCATCCACCCCGCAATTATTGCTGTATATAGTTAAGTTTGCTGTCCCTTTGTCGCGTAAAGCCTGGATTAGCTTCTCAGGAATGCCACATAGTCCAAAGCCGCCAACGACAATGGATGCTCCGTCACGAATATCTGAAACCGCTTCCGAAAAGGAAGTCATGATTTTACTCAATGAAAATTCCTCCTTTTTCTAATACTTGGATAAGAGTTTACATTCAATCGCTCTATAAGTAAAATGAATATTAGTAATTACAGCTATTCCGGAAAAGAATAAAGGAGAAGAAAGATGGAATTTCGCGATATACAGTCCCTTATCTTAGTAGTTGAACACCAGAGCTTTACTAAAGCTGCGGAAAAGTCTCATTTATCACAGCCATCTCTGAGTAAAGCAGTAAAAAGGCTTGAGGAAGAGTTGGAAGTCGAATTAATAGACCGGTCCTCTCGTTATCTTTGCCTCACAGATGCCGGAAAAATAGTCTATGAACAGGGAGTAAAAGCAATAAACATTATAAATAATATTCCAACATCGCTGAATGAACTTAAAGATTTAGTAACTGGACAAATTAGGATTGGGATACCTCCACTAATTGGTACTCTTTTTTTTCCTGAAATTGCAAAAGCCTTCCATAAACTTTATCCAAATGTGAAACTTGATCTGGTAGAGGTTGGGGCCAAGATTGTTGAGCGGCTTGTAGAATCTGAAGAAGTGGATGTAGGCTTAGTTGTCTTGCCCGTAGACGATGCCAAGTTTAATATATACCCTTATATTGTTGACGATTTCCTGTTATATGTTCACCACGAACATCGACTATCACATAAAAAAGCTGTTGCAATAAAAAGTTTAGAGGAAGAAAGCTTTATTTTATTCCCAAAACACTTTACAATACATAGTTACATCATCAATGCTTGTGAAAGCGCAGGATTTACTCCAACTGTCTCTTACGAAAGTTCCCAATGGGATTTAATTTTGGAACTTGTCGGTTCAAACATGGGGGTAGCTTTAATGCCAAAATGCATTTTTCAGAAACAAAACAACTCGAATATCTGTGTAATTCCCTTAGAAGAACCATCCCTTATTTGGAGACTTGGAATAATTACCAAAAAAGGTTCTTATCATTCGTTTGCGCTACAAAAGTTCCTAGATATGATTGTTAATCCATTAAACTAAATAAACCCTTCAAAAAGACTTGTAAATGGTGTTATATTAGTATATAGTTTCTTAAAAGTAACTGAAAAGATTAAATATACTGACTTGCCTGAGATAGAAATAGGACTACCTTTTTCTTATGAAATTAGGCATAGAACCAGTTGTGCTTAAATTGAAAGGTTAAACTTTTCAATGTTTAAGTATAGCTGGTTTTTTATTGGAGGGTGATGTAATTGAAAACTGTTTATTTAAATGACATTCATTTTTTTATTGAATGGCCGCAACCTACTCTTGTGGCGCTAGGTTTTTTTGATGGAATCCATCTTGGACATCAGAAACTTATTATGAAAAGCAAAGAGATTGCTAAGCGTAACGGACTTAAATTTGCTGTTATGACTTTTTATCCACACCCTAAAGAAGTTATCAAAGGAGAAAAGGTCAATTACTTAATGCCCCCCCAAGCCAAAGAGGAAAAGATGAGGCAACTAGGAGTGGATGTGTTTTATGTCGTAAATTTCACAAAACAACTTTCTATGTTATCTTCCGAGGAGTTTGTTGAAAACTTTATAATTAAATTAAATGCTAAGCATGTAATTGCAGGGTTCGATTTTACCTATGGATATAGGGGAAGGGGGACAATGGAGACATTGATACAAGAAGGAAAAGGACGTTTCGAAGTAACAACCTTTTCCAAGGTTTCACAAAAGGGAGAAAAAGTCAGTTCTACTTTTATTAGAAATTTGATTAGCAAAGGAAAAGTACGTGAAATTAAAAAATATTTAGGTTCGGAATATGAGACTGAAGGGGTACTTTCGGATACTTTTAAACATGAAAGCCAGACACCGTTATTCAAATGTTTTACTTTTTCCCCAACCCATTCTTGCATGCTTCCAAGGAATGGTGGATATTTAGTTGAAGTCCAGGTGGCAACAAGTGTAATACCAGCTGTAGCAGAGGTAACAAGTATAGTTGAAGAAAAGGTAGCAATTGTCATTAAATTATGGAATAATTATAAATTAATCAATGATAAAAAAGTAAGGGTTAAATGGATCGAGCGGTTAGGTAGTAGAGAATTGCTCAACTGCCAAAGTACTTACAAAGAAAGTTCTCTTACATATAAGCCTGCAGCCGCTCGCGGAAGTGGAAGGGAGAAGGGATTATTTGGAATATGATAAAAACAACGATCTTTTGGTAGCTGGATTTGCACAATTGCCCAAAGGGACACCTATATTTGAAACTCAAAAGGTAATTGGTTGTATTGTTTTAATTGATAGTAACACTGATATAATTAAAAATGCTACATTTACTTTTCTACAGGATCTTACGAATGGCTTTTCTGCTTCACTCATTATTGGGTACTCCATTAAAGATGACATTGATAAAATCGTGCAAAATATTGAAGAAAAGCTAATTATACCCCCGAAAAAAGCTGTAATCCAAGCTGTAATTTCTGCTCGAAATCGTTATATGGAAACTAAAGAATAATATTTTATCGGAAAGCGCTTGCATTTTTTTGATGATTCGTTATAATTACTGATAATACAGAAAAGCCTAAAGTGTTCGCTGGCTAATCTATTGGGTGAAAGATGAAGTTCTGAACCCTCAAAGTAGATTAACAACCAGCAGTATTGAAAGTAACTTTTATGGGTGGAATTGCCTATTTAAGGACCTTTCTATGCTGTTGGTTTTTTTGTGTTTAATTTACTAAAAACATGGAGGGATTAAGAATGGAGTTTGGTTTGTTTACTGTATTTGATAACTACAAAGAAAGGCTGGGCAGGTCTCATGAGGAGCTTTTGAACGAAGTATTGGAACAGACGAGCTTTGCGGATGGACTGGGTTATGATTCGGTATGGTTTGCAGAGCATCATTTCAGTGAGTATGGGATATTAACCACTCCTCCGTTATTACTGGCAACTGCTGCTGAAAGAACAAAAAACATTAGATTGGGAGTTTCAATTGTTACTCTACCATTTAAAAATCCAATCCAGGTAGCGGAAGATTATGCATTATTGGATATTTTAAGCAACGGAAGAGTAAATTTAGGAATGGGGAGCGGCTACTTACCTCATGAGTTTTCAGGGTTTGGTGTAGATGGTAAAGATAAGGCCCATCGTTTTAACGATGCTTTGGCTGTAATTGAAAAAGCATGGAGCGGGGAACAATTTTCCCATGATGGTCCATATTATCAATTTTCCGATGTAAAATTGGAGGTATTGCCTAAACAAAAAAACATCCCTCTATGGATCGGAGCTTTGAGTGATAGAGGGTCTAAATATGTTGGTAAGATGGGATATAACATAATGGGAGTCCCCTATGTAGCGAGTAGTTCAATTGAAGAGTTAAAAGATATCATTGACGGATATAAAATTGCACGTAAAGAAGCTGGTCATGAAACTAATTCCGTGAATATTCCGTTAGCTCTCCATACATTTGTTGCTGAAACGAGAGAAGAGGCAGAAAGGATTTCAAAAGAGCATATAAACTTATATCTGGATACTCGGCAATATGGAAGAAGTGCCAAATTCGAAGACCTGGAAGCTAGGGAACAACTTTTAATAGGAACGCCCGACGATGTCATTAAACGAATTAAAAAGTATGAAGCAGCCGGCTGCAACCATATTATGATGCTTATGAATTTTGGAGGTCTGCCACACAAAGAAGTAATGAAATCGCTTAAATTAGTCGCTAATGAGGTAATGCCAGCATTCAATAAGAACAAACATGCCATCGTTTCCTAAATAATACAGATAAGTGAGGTGATGATTTTATGAAACTACTTGGGATTTCCGGAACAATTGTTGGTGCCAAGCCGGCAATACTAGTTAATGAAGTACTGAACAAGGTGAGGGAAAAAGATCTTAAGATTGATACCGAGTTACTAGACCTAAAAAATTACAACATGGAATTTTCAGACGGGAGGGAAGTTCAACAATACAATGATGACACGCAAAAAATTATTAGAAAAGTGATGGATGCTGACTTTTATCTAATTGGAACCCCGGTCTTTAATGGCTCTATTCCTGCACCTTTAAAAAATTTATTTGACCTGCTTCCCCCTGCAACACTTCGCCATAAGATAATGGGTTTTGTTGCAGTAGGCGGAACTTACCAGCATTATCTAATGATTGAAAACCAGCTTAAGCCGATTGCTGGTTATTTAAGAGCATATACGACACCTAGTTATGTATATGCTCATAATAGCCATTTCAACGAAAAAAATGAAATTACTGATGATGATCTACAAACCAGGATAAATAATTTAGCAGAAGAACTGATTCTCATGCAACAAAACCTTTTTAAAAAAGGAGGACGAAAACAAGGGTTGGTTAACGAAAAAATGAAGAGGTTGCTAGTTGAGACCTGCATTTAAGACGAAAGAGTGTGAACGCGGGAAATGCATCGAATTAACGACGGGGTGGCCGCTGTTGTCTTGATGAGCAGGCAAAAGTAACAAAGCTCGGTCTTACTCCGCTGGCAATGATCAAAGTAAATAGTGGGGGCGGTTGATCCAAGCATCATGGTATGGGTCCGGTTCCGGCTGTTAATTCTGCTTTAAGAATAGGATAATAGTAATTGGGGCTTCGGCCCCGATTTATTCATGTCCATACAGGTGGAGGAGAAAATAGTAGTTTTATATTTGCTATTAAAAACAGACATTCAAGCCTGAATCTGATTCTCGACTATCGTTGAAAGCGTATTCATTTATGTGTGTGGTTCAAAAGAATATTAGGGGTGAATAACTAATGAGTCAAAGCATACAAAGGGTAGCTGTTGAGGTTGAAAATCATCAATCCACAAAAAAAAATGCAGGCGTTCCGCGTTCTTTAATTTATTTTATATTAAGTATATGCTTTTTTTGTATATTAGCAGATGGATATGACCTAGGAATTTATGGAGCGGTTCTTCCAAGCCTATTGGATTATCAACCTTGGGGGCTTTCTCCGGCACATGCCGGAACAATCGGGAGCTATGCGTTGTTTGGAATGCTATTCGGAGCTATATTTGTTGGATCCGTCACTGATTTAATAGGAAGAAAACGCACTTTGATTATTTGTGTAACTTTATTTTCAATTACAATGATCATATGTGCAATTTCAACATCCCCAGGAATGTTTGGATTATTTCGGTTTATTGGCGGAATTGGATTAGGTGGAGTAATTCCAACAGCATCTGCCTTGGCGATAGAATATTCACCTCCTCATAGACGTTCATTTAACTATGCTCTTATGTTTTCAGGCTATTCGTTTGGAACAGTTTTAGCGGCTATATTGGCTATACTCCTTTTAGATTCACTTGGTTGGAGGTTTATGTTTTGGATAGGCGCTATTCCATTATTATTAATTCCAATTATGATTAAGTATTTACCTGAGTCTGTTAGTTTTTTAATTTCTAGAGGTCGCTATAAAGAAGCTGAAACAATCTGTAAACGTTATGATATGGATATTTCTTTTTTTGGAAAACCAGAAGAGAAAAATGAAGAATTGGACGTTGACCAAAAAAAATCTGTTAGAGGCCTCTTTTCCAAAGAGTACATCAGAGCAACTTTGGCCATTTTTCTGACATATATAATGGGTTTTTATCTCGTATATGGCTTGAACACATGGTTACCGCAGATTATGCGTGAATTGGGATATTCACTAAATTCTAGTTTATCATTTCTACTAGTAATGAATTTAACCGCTGGCATCGGGGCACTTTTGGCAAGTGCAGTTGCAGACCGTTGGGGGTCAAAGCGAGTTATCGCTGTGTCTTATTCTTTAGCCGCATTGAGTGCCTTTTTACTGACGGTAGGAGTTCCTTCCATGGCGGTTGTTTATTGTCTTGTCGGTATCGCCGGTTTTGGAGCAGTTGGAAGTACACAAATTATGAATGCTTTTGTTACAAAGTATTACCCGGCAGAATCCAGAGCTACAGCTATAGGTTGGGGGCTTGGAATTGGAAGGATAGGTGCGATCTCTGGTCCCGTAATTATAGGTTTTTTATTAAGTATGAAATTTGATTTGATATGGAGTTTCTATACTTTTGTAATTGCGGGAATTGTTGCTACCTTAGGCGTTACTTTAATACCTAATAAGAAAGATGAAGTAGTTTAGGCAGGATGACTAACGACATTTTTGACAATAGAGATTTAACTAAATAGTCTTTTAAAAGGCCGAAAGCAAATAATGCTCTCGGTCTTTTTAAGGACTGTTGAACTCACTTTTTTCTGCGGCGATTCCTTCAGTTCTTCTATTATGAGTACCATGATACCAAATACTGGGTAATGCTTACAAATCAATCTTATCAAAATTCATGCCTCCCCATCCTAACCCTATTCTCTTCATTAAATTCATATTCCGCCCAATATTAATACCTATATTCCGCGTCTAATTGAACCAAATTCTTTTTTTATCCAGTAATTGCCCGCTAGCTCGCAGACTAGATTATTTATGTAATAAAAAAAGAAAAAGCCCCAACGACAATCGATTGGGGCCAAAAACTAATTTGGGAAACCAATTTTCACCGGCTTCCTTGGTAGTTCTTTACCAAAAAGGTTTAATGATTAGGCTTTTTCTTCAAGCACTGCTTTCAACAACTCAATGACACTTTCTTCAGAGGGATCATTTGTGCCGAGCTCGCCGCGGAAGGCTTGATATAAAACGGATTGTTTCAAATTCTCTACATTTCCATCTAGGGTCATTATATTCAATGTCCGTTTCTCTTTTTGAAGGAAATCATTTAATATATTTGAAATCTCTTTAATCTCCTTTTCTGGAGGAAGAGGTATTGGCAATGCCGCAAGCTTCTTAGAGTTAATATTAGCCTGTCCTACTTGCTGAGTGACCATCGTCATTAGCATTGTTCTACCAATATGACTATTTATATAATGACAAACATAATTTGCCAGGATTTCTTTATACAATAGTCTTACGCGGATGAGGTATGATGCGAAAGTCATTTTCCCAGCTATCTCTCTATTTACTATTGCTGTTTTTCCAACTAGCTCGTATGAATTCGTACGATTAAATAGCAAGTCATTTTCTTCAAGGTCTAACTTCATGATATCTGAATGGTCATTCGGTAAATACTTGAGATTATCTAAAATAATTTTCCCATCGAAAATGTTTCCCATTCTAATAACAGGCACACCTTCTATATTGTCATTTGTTTTTGATGAAGTCCCATAAGTTGAAGATTCTATTAAATCGTTTAAACGAACCCATTTCCACCCTTTAGGCAGATTGAAAAGATTAGAAAGTACCTCCCCGTCTAATGGGTCATTTTTCATATCCTTCTTTCCACCTATTTTGTTTAATAGTTGATCTGCTGTAGCTAAAGAATCTGTATTTTCACGCCACCTTGCAGTCAATTCCCCACGAAAAGCCTTATCCAAAATAGCCGCCCGCCGGTGCTCAAACGTTTCCTTTGCTTCCTCAATCAACCGTTTCGCTTCGTCAATTTTATTTAGAAGGTGTTCAACTTTGTCAGCAATTCGTTTTTGTTCATTTAATGGTGGGAGATTAACAAAGTGGTTTTGTAAGTCTCCCAAGCGAATATACTTGATAGTCGATCCTCTGTTATTACTCGTTAAAATATCAAGTGTACTTTTCAAATAAAGAAACAGATACTTGCCATCGCAATTAAAATTTTGTAAAACATAAGTTCGTTGGTAAGCATTAAATTTCCCATTATAATATTTCACATTAAAGTCGCCATTCCCTGTAACTAAAATAGCTTCTCCATCAAAAGCATAATCGTTTATTTTAAATATATCTTTTGCACAAGTGAAAAAAGGGTATATACCATTTTCATTAGCAGCATTAGCATTTAATCTTCCGGTTTTTATAGTACAAAGTTCTCCCAGTCTCACCCACACCCAGTTCCCCGGCACTTCATAGGGTTGTTCTTCCTTCGGAACCAGCGCCTCTTCGAGCAGTTCTTCTATTGTTTTTTGTTTCTTTTTTGTCTTATTCATTGCCTCTCACTCCTGCCAGTTCCGCCACTTTTCCGGTTTTTTCGCCGATGTTTCCCGCTTCGATTGCACGCAGTTCTTCGACGACTTCGGTCAGGAGGCTGACGGCCTGCTCGAGTTTGGCGATGGCTTCTTCGGCGGAGTCGATGGGGTCTGGAAGGTTTTCGTATATGGACAGGGATTCGTCAGCGATAAGGCCGATGTCCAGGCTGTTGTCCTTCTTTTGAATTTCCTCACGGGTGAAGACGTTGAAGCGCTCATCTTTCACTTTTGTCCGGTCTTTGGCTTTGTATGCGTCCATAAAGCCTTCAAAATGTTTCTTCGTTAACGGAGTGCGCTTTCCAAAGCTCGGCATGTTTGTTCTAAGGTCGTAAACCCAAACTTCTTTTGTGTTGCCTTTATCAGTCTTGCCTCTGGTAAAGAAAAGGACGTTCGTTTTCACACCCTGCGCATAGAAGATGCCGGTCGGCAAGCGCAGGATGGTATGCAGATTGCATTTGTCCATCAAGTCTTCCCGAATTTTCGCTCCCACCCCGCTTTCAAACAGGACATTATCCGGAAGCACAACCGCCGCTCTCGCCTTGCCGTCCGGCTTCAATGCACGATAAATATGCTGAAGGAAGTTCAGCTGTTTGTTCGTGGACGTAAACGTCAAATCATCACGCGTCGGGCGCTCGCCTCCCTGCTTCGTCCCGAAAGGAGGATTCGTCATAATCACATCGAAATTCTTCAAGTCCTTCCCTAAATCGGACAGCGTGTCCCCCAAAATAATCTCACCCTGAATATCATGCAGCATCGCATTCATCAAGGCCAGACGGTGGGTATCCCTGACCAGTTCCACCCCGGAAAAAGCTTTGTACCTCTGGAATTCTGCTTCCTTTTCCCCGAGATCAAAATAATCATCCGTCTGCTTGCGGATGTGGCGGTCAGCGGCAATCATGAAACCAAACGTCCCTGCCGCCGGGTCATTGCAGCGCTCGCCCGGCTGAGGTTCCACAAGCTTCACAATCGCATCAATCAACACACGCGGTGTGAAATACTGCCCGGCGCCCGATTTAGTTTCACTCGCATTCTTTTCCAGCAAACCTTCGTAAAGATCACCCAGTCCCTCTTCCTTTGCACTATACCAATCGAGCTCATCAATTGAGCGGACAATCTTCTCCAAGTTCTTCGGCTCATCAATATTCGTTTGCGCATTCGCATAAATCTGCTTTAAAATATCATTGCTTTCGTTGCCTAAATCGATCAAAAGCTTCTGGTAATGCGTTTTTAGATCAATTCCATGGAGGCTTGTCAGAGAATCCCAGCGGTATTCTTGAGGGATTGCCCCTTCGCTGCCAGTTTCCTTCATCATTTTCAAAAATAAGAGATACGTCAATTCTGTCACGTATTGATGGTAAGTAATTCCGTCATCACGCAGTACATTACATAAATTCCATAGCTTCTGTACGATCTGTTGGTTGCCCATACTTTATGCCTGCTCCTTTTCATCACTAACGTATAAGGATGAGTTGATTCTATTTACAATACTGTCCAATTCTCCGTCAAAAATCTTGTTCAGCTGCTTGTATCCGCCGCGGCTTTTGAACGGTTCGACATTAAAAGCCTGCTCCGGGTCAGGCCCCAATACGGATTCTTTCAGCAACTGCTTTTCAATCCGCTCAAGCCACGCTTTCTGTACCTTCGGCCAAGCTTTCATGCTATAAATTTTCTTCATGGCATTTTTGATCCGTTCTTCATGATCGATAAGCGGGTCACCCAATGCCTGCTGCCGGATAAACCCGATAATATCCGCTGCGATTTCTTCGTTTTTTGCATCGCGCCACGCGGTCTGCAAGCCTTTCTCCGTAAAACCTTTTTGGTCCAAAGTGATTTTCAGTTCCCTTAATTGATTGCGCGTCAGCTCATTCGGGCGCGTACAAACGACATTCAGGGCGGGGATTAAGTTTATATTATCTTTTATAAACTTCTGGAAGCTATGCAGGTAATCCTCCGGCTTGTCTGCGTTCCCATACCCGCGGGTGACAGCTTCAACCTTATCCTCATGGGTGGAAATATACTGAAGAACCGGCCTTCCCCGATTTTCATCCAAATATTGAAGAAGGTTTTGGTTGGAATTAAATTTTTCCACTACCTCTCCGGCATCGGCCTGTTTTATCCAATGGATAAATTCATCGATCGTTTGGCCGCCTGACAGCACCTTGAAATCTTCATGATCCTTTTCCTGCCAGCGCTGCTTTCTGCGCTGCACTTTTGCGATCAGCTCGTCCTTATGCTGCGCCTTAGTCTTGCCATCAAGCTGTTCCAGCTCCTCAACCAATTGCCGGACCGTCACCTTTGGATTTTTCACGACCGGCTTCATTGTGGTGTACGGCTTCAATGATTCATAAATGCCAACCGCATCATAAATGGAAAAGTGATCCTTCCCGATATCATCAGCACGCCTTGTCGCACGGCCCAGCATCTGTTCATAAAGGATCCGCGAACGCACGCGCCTGATAAAGACTAGATTCGTAATCTCCGGCACGTCTATGCCTGTTGTCAGAAGATCAACTGTGACGACAATATTCGGAAGCCGCTCATTTTTAAATAATTTAATAGCCTGGGATGGATCTTTGACCGACCCGGTAATTTTCATCACGGCATTGTCCTCAATCGGGCCGTGGACATTTTCCAGCTCTTCTTTTAATATCCGCACCACCATATCGGCATGATCGTCCGTTGCCGCAAAAATAAGTGTTTTGCCAAGGCTGGCAGGGTCAATATAATTGGCCAGCTCCGCCAAAATTGCCCGGTTGAAATTTTCGGTGATCACTTTTTTATTGAAATTCGTCACATCAATATTGACTTCATCTTCCAGCAGTTCCGTTTCGACCTCACCCGTCAGCGTATTATAGACATCCACCGACTCGCCGACAGCCCAGCGAATTCCGTTTTTCTTCAGCACCGTCTCAAATTGATAGGGAGGCTCATGGTCGATCAGCCAGCCGTCGACAACCGCCTCGCGGTAAGAGTAAGTAAAAACAGGCGTTCCGAAAATTTCTGTTGTATGTAACGCAGGCGTCGCTGTCAGCCCAACTTTTACCGCATCGAAATAGTCCAGCACCTGGCGGTATTTGCTGACATATTCCTTGTGATCCCTGAACAGCATTTCCACTTCGGACATTTCTTTGTCCAGCGTGTACCCCCTGTGCGCCTCGTCCACGACGATACAGTCATACTGGTCGACAGTCGGTTTGTTGCCATCTTCGGCATAATACAGCCTTTTCAGCATTCCCTGCACAGTGGCAATCTGCACTTTCGTTTCAGGTTCAGGATTAGTGTCTTTTAAAGATTGCAAGTTAAATATTTGTGTAAAAGATTGGTAGTTTTCCAGCTTTGAATCTTTGAACGCAGCTTCCGCCTGTTCACCGAGTGCCGTCCGGTCCACCAAGAACAGAACCCGTTTAAACCGGCTGTGCTTGACCAAGCGGTAAATCAATCCGATGGCCATCCTCGTTTTCCCCGTCCCTGTTGCCATTGCGAGCAAGATCTCCCGCTTTCCATTTTCAAGGGCACGCTCCACTGCCTTAATAGCATCTTCCTGGTAGGAGCGCAAATTCAAATAATCAAGGGGTTCGTCCTGAAGTTTTTGATTGGACTGGCCAATATCCTGCTTCAATAATTCTTTCAAACCTTGCGGCGTGTACCATCCCTCCAACGGACGCGGATGATTCGTCGCCTTTCTGGCATCAAGAAACCAAATGCCTGACTTTTCTTCCACCTGTTTATGGTAAGGCCTTCCGTTGGTTGCAAATAAAAATGGAACGAAGTAATCCCCATATGGCTGATGAATGATTTCTCCATCCTTCTTTTCAACCAGACGCGCATAGTTTTTCGCCTGCTCTATATCAGATGGGATGTTTTTGCTTTGTCTTTTCGCCTCAACGATGCCGACGAACTCCAAGCCGGCAAATAACGCATAATCTGCGAAACCCTGATTTAGAGGCCATTCCGCAATCGCAAGATTCCTGCCCTTTTCAGGGCGGGTCCCCTTAGAATAACGCAGTTCTTCCGTATCGGCTTCCCATCCCGCCGAGCGGAGCTGCTCATCGATTTTTGCTCGCGTCTCCTCTTCTGTCAGGTTAAGATCGCTGCCGTATTTTTTGGCATCTTTTTTCCGCTGAAGCTTTTCTTGATCAGACACGTAGAGCTGTTCCTGGCGAAGGCGTTCCAGCTCGTTTTCCAGATTTCGGACCTTTTCTTCGTAGGCCGTCGAAAGTTTTTCCAGTTCTCTCTGATCAACTGTTTGAACCGGAACCGGGTTCTGATACTCCGGCTCTTTGAAATCCCAATCGCCGTACACCTGCATGAACCAGACAGCAAGTCTGAAAGCCATATGCAGCAAAATTTCCGCTTCTTTCTGGTATCCATACCCCTCGTGCATCGCCTTATTGCCTTTTCTTCTGATCGTATCGAGAATCTCTTCCAGTTCCTTGGTGATCAGATCATCTGCTCTCAAAGCATGGATGCGATCCGTTTGTTTTGTATCATATGTTTCTTTTATTTCCTCATATGCCAATACATATTTGGTTAACGTCTCTGCAAAAACGCGAAGTTTCATCAATGTAGTGTTTGGATCTATAAAGACGTTTCTTTCCGCCGTTTCACCCAGGTTGGCCAAGATGGCCCACTTGCCGGAAAGAAATTGGAAATTGCTATTCCCCATCCCGATGGTATACCTCCTTAAACGTCTCTATCATCATTATAACGAAATTCCAGTAAATAGGAAAATGCTCCTAAGGAGTTGGAGGTTCTTTCGCATTGACTTTTATTGAGGGGCAAGTTACTATATACATAATTCACATAAAACTTAGCTGATAACTATGTTTTAAAGTACAAAAGAGGAGAGGCTAATATGAAAGGTTTAAAGTTATTGACCATATTCACCCTTTTCACCCTTTTTCTGGCTGCATGCGGCTCGGATAAAGCAAATGAGGGAGGAAAGGACAAGCAGACCATAAAGGTCGGGACTTCACCAGGCCCCTATAGTGAATTATTCAAGGATGCCATCCAACCTATCCTAGAGGATGAGGGCTACAAAGTGGATCTGACTGATTTTACAGAACTATTACAAGCGGATATCGCATTGGATGAAGGCTCCATTGATTTGAACGTAGATCAGCATACAGCTTATTATGAGAACTTCAATAAGGAAAAAGGGGCACACTTAACTAAGCTTACCCCGATCCCTACCGTGCCGGCAGGTATTTTTCCCGGCAGAAAGACGTCACTTGACGATGTCGCGGAAGGTGATGTGATCGGTATACCAAAAGATCCGTCCAACGCGGCAAGGGCCTATGCACTTCTTCAAAAAGCTGAGCTTATTAAACTGAAGGACGGCGTAGAATTAGTAAAGGCTACGAAGAATGATATTGAGGAAAATAAGTATAACTTGGAAATTCGAGAAATGGATTCTGCACAAATTCCAAGAGCTATGAATGACTTAGATTACGGAGTCATTCCCGGCAGCATTGTATATTCTTCAGGCTTGGATGCTTCGACAACGTTGCTGCAAGAAGATATTCTGAAGGATTTGGAACTGGTTGCGGTGGTTGACGAGAAAAATAAAGATACAAATTGGGCAAAAGCTGTAAAAGCAGCCTATGAATCCGATGAATTTAAAGCGTATATGAAAGAGCATAACAAAGACGATTATTGGTTTATCCCGGAAGAAATTAGATAGAACTAAAGAAATCCGCCTCTAATGGCGGATTTCTTTAGTTCCAGCTTTACCGGAATTATAAAAGGTGAGTTGCCAGTTGGCTACCGAAGAAGTATCCGCGGTCATGGGATCAGCCCTCTCTGCGCACTTTCGCCGCCAGCCAGTTGCCGATAGACTGCATCAGCTGGACTAGAATAATCAATACGATGACTGTGATGAGCATGATGGTTGAGTCGAATCTTTCATAACCATAACTGATGGCCAAATCCCCGATTCCCCCTCCGCCAACCGCCCCGGCCATGGCAGTTGCACTCAGCAAGCTGATCGTTGCAGTGGTTAAGCTTAAAATAAGTGAGCCTAATGCTTCCGGCAGCAAAAAATGCCAAATCGTCTGCATCGGAGAAGCCCCCATTGATCTGGCGGCCTCAATGATACCATCATCGACTTCTAGTATAGAATTTTCTACCAACCGGGCAATGAATGGCGAAACATAAATGATGAGCGGTACGATTGCCGCAGCCGTTCCGATGGATGTGTGGACAATCAGCCGCGTAAATGGGATGATGGCTACAAGTAAAATAATAAAGGGCAGCGACCGGAACGCATTGATCACTGGGTTGACAATGTTATAGAAAACTTTATTCTCAATGATGCCGCCCGGACGTGTAACAACAAGTAATATTCCCAACGGCAGGCCAATGATCGATCCAATCAGCAAGGAAAACCCGACCATATAAAATGTATCGATCATCGCTTGCAGAAATTGATCGAAAGTAACAGCAGTGGAAAGCATCAGTCAAACAGCTCCTTTGCTTTGATTTCTTCTTTTTGCAGATAGTCGGCCGCTTTGTCCACATCTGTGCTATTTCCCACTAATTGTATAATCATATATCCGACTGAATTATCCTTGATTTCGTTCATTGTGGCATAAATGAAATTGACGGTTACATCAAGATGGCGGATGACATGATTTATGGCAAGGTTAGCTGTTTCATTAAATTTCAACTTGAACAGACGGCTGCCAGGCGTACGGCTAAAGTTCGATAAGGCACTTTCAGGCACTTCATCCGGAATAACTGTGCGGACAAAGTTCCTTGTTGCTCTTTGCTGCGGGTTTCCAAATACATCAAGAACGTCCCCTTCTTCAATGATCTCCCCATTCTCCATTACAGCAACACGATTACATATTTTTTGGATAATGCTCATTTCATGGGTAATAATCATGATAGTGATGTTGTATTCCTGATTGATCCTTTGCAACAACTTCAATATAGAGTCTGTCGTCTGGGGATCGAGAGCAGACGTCGCTTCATCACATAAAAGTATTGATGGGTTTGTGGCCAGTGCACGAGCGATTCCAATACGCTGCTTTTGACCGCCGGATAGCTCATTAGGATAGTTGAGGGCTTTGTCTTCGAGGCCTACAAAGCGAAGCAACTCCATTACCCTGTCCTTAATCACTTGCTTTTTTTCTTTAGCGAGAACGAGCGGAAGTGCAACATTATGGTAAATCGTTTTGGAATTCAGCAAGTTAAAGTGCTGGAATATCATTCCTATATCTTTCTGTGCTTGTCTAAGCTCTTTAGGCGAAAAGGAATTTAAATCTTTCCCATCTATCAGGACACTGCCCGAAGTCGGACGTTCCAGAAAGTTGACCATACGTACCAAAGTACTTTTGCCGGCACCACTAAAGCCGATCACTCCGAATATATCTCCTTTGTTCACATGCAGACTGACATTCTTTAAAGCTTGTGTCTCCTTACCATTGCGTCTATATATCTTAGAAATGTTTTCCAGTTGAATCAACATTCTCACTCCTGATAGCCCTTTTCGTATTAATCTTATAGAATTACTATACATTTAGCGGCCTTTATGCGCAAGTGAAAAAAACAGAATAAAAAGGACCAGCCTTAATGAATCCTCATGCATCTAAAATAGCATATTTTGGGTATGAACAAAGTGATACCGCTTTCGTCATAATAAATCCAACAGCCGTACAGGACCAGCTGTACGGCTGTTGGATTTGAGATAGGCATCCCATGGCAGGATTACTAAGCAGACAGATCTGCTTTCGCTATTTACTTTTTTAATGCGCAACTTCCACTTCATCCACATGGCTTATATGCTTCGTGTTCAACCACATAAACAATACGGATAGAAGCACAAATACTCCCCCTACAATGAACGGAACACTTGAGTTATAAACTTCAGAAAGCTTCCCTGCCAGGAACGGTGCAATGGCTCCTCCAATAAAACGGAGGAAACTGTATGCCGCCGATGCAGTTGAACGGTCAACAGGGCTCGCGTTCATAACCGCTGTCGTAATTAGCGTGTTGTTGTTCCCGAGCAGTGCACCTGCGACAATAACTGCCGTAATGACTAGCCATTGTGTGGACGTCCAAATACCCATTGCAAGCAGCAACAAGGCAAATAAAAGCAACATGGCAAACATGGATTTAATGGTTCCAAAACGGTGTTGAAGTTTTGGTGCCATGATCACAGAAGTGACCGCCAGCAACAATCCCCAGCCAAGAAATACAAATCCGAGTCCGTGCTCATCCAACCCTAAAATAAATGGCGCGAATGCCAGCAAAGTGAAAAATCCAAAGTTATATAAAGCTGCTGCAATACCGAATACCAATAGTGAACGGTGTTTCAGCCCCCGAAATGGATCTAGTAAAGATGTCTTCTTTTTCTCTATTGTTATATGATCGGAGTCAGGGTTTTTTGGCATTAAAAAAACTAGTGCAATAAACGCGATGACCATCAATGCAGCAACGCCATAAAACGGGCCTCTCCAAGACATGGCCCCCAACCAGCCGCCGATTAGCGGCCCCACTGAAATACCAAGTCCAATGGCTGCCTCATATAAAATGATTGCTTTTGCATTTCCACCTTCGGACAGTGTGACGATTGCCGTTAACGCGGTCGCAACAAATTATGCATTGCCCAGTCCCCAGCCGCCCCGTAAGCCAACCAGTTCCCAGATGCCATTTGACGCTCCGCCCAATGCAGAGAATACTGCGATGATCACAATCCCTGCAAGTAATGTTTTCTTCATTCCAATACGTGATGTCAGTGCACCTGTCACAAGCATGGCAACCGCCATAACGGCATTATAGCTTGTGAAAAGGAGCGTCGTTTCACTTTTTGATGCATTCAATTGACTTGAAATGGCGGGTAAAATAGGATCGACAAGACCAAGGCCCATAAACGCAATAATAGACGCAAAAAAGACCGCCCAAACGGCCTTAGGTTGAGAAAGAAGCCCTGGTTCCTTCTCTATGGACATTCCTGTGTTTGACAAAGATGACATACAATTTCTCCTTACTTTTATTAAATTATATTGCTGCTATATAAATTCCTTTATCAAAGAATTGACTTAAAAGTATGGCGGATAACATCCCCGCGGCTAATAATTCCAACAAGTACACCGTCTTTTTCCACCGGCAATTTCTTTATTCGTTTTTTCCCTAAAATCGCTGCAACGTCTTCTATTTCTGTATCTGCATCAACTTTTGCCACTTTTCTTTTTGCAATTTCCAAAACGTTTAAATCCAGTATTTTTTTAATCCGTTCATCAAAATCCTCTGTGTCGCCTTTAATGATGAAAACTGTATAAATAGAATCGATAAAAATATCCTTATGCTTTCCGATGTATCGCATAATATCCCCGTCACTTATATAGGCGACGATTTCATTCTTGTTGTTAACTACTGGAACACCGCTTATATGGTACTCAATAAACTTCTTAATAACGGAACGTATATTATCTGTTTCTTTCACTTTATAAACATTGCTGATCATTATTTCATGAGCTTTCATACTTACCCTCCTCATGGTTAAAAATTTCCGCAAATAAATGATTGTATATTACAACTATATAATTGTATGATACAATTAATTTTAATAATCGTCAAGCTTTCCTTGGTGAATTGACAAATATTCCGGGTCGGTTATCATTTTGTGTGAGGTGTTTATGTTGCGCAGACAAGCAATAGAAGTGATTGAAAATGAAGTCATGGATTTCATCCGAAGAATCATCACGTCCGAGAGAAGAAACGGAAGACTAGATCGCTCCGCCTTTGTGATATTACGTCAATTATCTACCCATGGACCAGCTGGCGTAAAAACATTGGCGGATCAATTACATTTAGATATGTCCACGGTCAGCAGACAAGCTGCAGCACTTGTTGAAAAGGGTTATGTGGACAAAATGCCCAACCCCAGGGATGGCAGGGCTTATTTCTACCGAATCACGGACCTTGGAACAAAAGAATTAAATGAAAATAAACAAAGACAGATTGACAGGCTTACAAATGTGCTTGAAGGATGGTCTGACGAAGAATGTATAACATTCGGGCAATTGTTAAAGAAATATAATCAAACCGTGAATAAAAGAAAAAGTTAGAGTGACTTGCGAAGTTGTTGGTATGGGTACGCAGAGAGGTTATGATTGGCATTTCTGTTGGCATGTTATTGCAAATAAACAGGTAACCTCTCATCCTATTTTCTTCCTTGCGCAGATTTGCCCGGTGAGTATGAAAAACAGGCCTTTATGGTACGGTTCAGCTAAAGCTTGTTATTCTTTCCCGTTATTCTCTACTGTAAAGTTCTAAAGGTAATCTAAAAAATCGAGAAAAACGCCATTTCTGGCGTTAAGATTATTTGTTACTTTCCCTGTCATTTTCATCAATTAAATTCTTTACATCATGTACCATTTCATCAAAAGTTTGATTGACCTTATTCATTATTGCATCTTGAGGGGTATCGTTGTTTTGGAAGTTATTACCCTTCTTATTATCTTTTCCCACTTTTTTCACCTCCGCTAAAGATATGGTGTGTAAAATGAAGAAAAATATTCTTTGAGCAGTTAACACCAATGAGAAATAAATACAAACAAGTAGTAGACACCAGCTTGTGGCATAGTTCGACTAAAAAGTGCTGTTTATGGATTACCCAATTTCCCCTTCCTTTCCTTCATTTACCGAATAGACCAAATATGTTATATTTTTAAAAAATTATCCTTTCATAAAAAGAAAGTTTGCTGAATGGAGGAAATTAAATGAAGAAGATCAGCTTTTTTCTTGGACTGTTAATGCTTGTCCTTTTGCTCGGAGCATGCAGTCCGAATACCGAAACAGAAACAGCTGGAAAAGCAAATAATACGGAAACAGAAAAGCAGGCGACCCAACTGAATAAAATATTGGACGAAGGGGTTTTAAGAGTCGGGACAACCGGAGATTACAAACCATTTACCTATCTTAATCCCGAAACGAAAGAATATGAGGGGTATGATATTGATGCTGCAAAAAAGCTGGCTGAGGACCTAGGGGTTAAAGTTGAATTTGTTGAAACGACTTGGCCGGCGCTGATGGACGATTTGATTGCCGATAAGTTTGATATTGGGATGGGCGGAATCACTCGAACACTGGAGCGCCAAAAAACAGCCAACCTTTCAAATCCCTACCTTGATTTCGGAAAGGGAGCCATTATCAGGGCAGAGGATAAGAAGAAATATACCTCCATTGACGACTTAAATCAGCCTGATGTGAAAGTGGGGGTAAATCCGGGAGGGACCAACGAAAAATTTGTCCAGACTCATTTAAAGAAGGCGGAAGTAACGGTAGTTGAAAATAATCTGGATATCCCGAAAAAGGTGGCGGAAGGACAGTTTGACGTGATGATCACGGACAATATTGAAGCGATCATCTATGCAAAAGAAGACAAACGGCTATTTTCTGCTTTTGAGAAAAATACACTGACTCATAGTCAAATGGGTTATTTAATGCGGCAAGGGGAAGATGATTTCCACAACTTTGTCAATCTGTGGATCGACGAAATGAAATTGAATGGCGAATTTGACAAGCTGCATAAGAAATGGATTGAATAGGACACAAGGTGCAACCTGACGTTTTTCAATGGTCAGTGGTAAAATGCTTGTGAACTGAAATAGAAAATACATGGAAATATCTATTAGTCTGCTTAACATCCGAATTTTTAGGTGTTGGGCAGGCTATTTTTTCCGGCTCCTTTTCATGGATTGGTGAAAAAACTAATGTGGACGCAGGGACAATCAGCATGGACCGAAATAAAAAGGACACGAATGAACCTGGACGAGATTATTTTCTCAGTTTTCATGCTTATAAAAAATGGAAAATGGGCACTCCTGCTGACTTGGCGGGAGTGCTTTAAAGTTTTAAACATTTCCATTGAATATATTCCCCTGTGATTTGATTTTTTATTGAAGAAAAACCCCTGTTTCTTTAATAAGGAATTATTAAAACAACTCAAGTGCTTCGCTCTTAACCATTATTATGTAGAATTCCTTATCCCATTGAAATTCCTTTTAGCTCTTCAACGCAACATCTCTCAGTCTTTTGACAATGATCGTTTTACTTTTGACAAATATCATTGTCAAAATGAATATCATCGTATACAATAAGATGAAAATGACTGAAGGTGATGTAATTTGAAAAGCCGCTTAAAGGAGCTTCGGGCGCGTGAAGGATATAACCAAACTCAGCTTGCAAAGCTCGCAAAGGTGTCCAGACAAACGATAAGCTTGATTGAACGTGAAGAGTATATGCCTTCACTACTTATCGCCGTTCGAATTGCACGTATTTTTAATGAGCCTGTTGAAAATGTATTTCAATTTGAGGAGGAGGAGTTATAAATGAAATCTGGATTTAAGCTTTTTATTAGTGGATTTGTTGGTTTTTTTGTCGTGTATGCTTTGATGAACTTTTCTGAGATCAAATTTGCTGGAGAAATAACAGTAATTAGCTTAATTGCAATCTCTGTCATCCTGATAACTATGAGTATTATACGGTTTCAAAAGATTAAATCATTAAACAAACAAACCTTTAGCGGTAATGAAGAAGATGAAGTCGAAGAAAGAAAGTATAAGATGTTTGCCGATTATTCTTTATATGCAAATTCCAGCTTAGTTTTTTCTATTCTTGCACTTAGTTTAAGCATTCTTACAACTCAAAGGTTAATCATGGCCATTGCATCATTATGCTTACTCATCATTACCTATTTCTTAATCCATTACATGGGGCATTTAATGCAACAAGTATATCCGGAGCGTAATATCCCAAGTACTTCTGACCCTGATTATGCCCAAAAAGTACTTGACGCTGCAGACGATGGTGAAAAGCATGTCATTCTAGATGGATTATATAAATCACAAAGCCTATTAAATATTGGCCTTATCGTTGCTATTACATTATCTACTGTATACTCCGTTATAGAGGAAAATTCGCAGACTTTCTCCATTATCCTTATGGCGGCCGTATTGCTGATTGTTAATGGAAAATACCTGTTAGTGATTCGAAATAAGTAAATAATATATGCGGTTGCTATATAGATTGAGTTTACTTTTAATGTTTAAGCAGTTCTTAGTTGATTGAAGTGGAAGGCGGCGACTCCTGCGGGATGAACGTGAGCCTTGAGACCCCGCAGGGCGCGAAGCGGCCGAGGAGGTTCAAGCCACGCCCGCGGAAAGCGTCCGCCTGGAACGGAAATCAACGGTGGTTTTCTAACTATGCACAATTTTTAATTCAACTTATATACTTACTAATCCATTTTTTGGTAACCAATAGTGGTAGGTGTATTTCCCATACCCAAAATGGTAAAAAAAGTACTTGACATAATACGCTAAACAAATAAAAAGCCCGATGAAACACAAGCATTGCTTTCATCAGGCCTTTCTCTTTTAAGCTACTTCCTTTCTCTCCTCTTTAATCTTACTGCGCAAGCGCTTTGTCTCAAGGACAATGATTCCGGATAATCCAAGAAGTCCGATTAAGTTGGGGATAGCCATTAAACCATTTAATACATCTGCTAACGCCCAAACAACATCGAGTTTCGCGGTTGCACCAACAAAGATAAACAGGACAAAGATGACCCGATATATTTTAACGGCAGTTGGATTATCAATAAGGTATTGGAAACATTTCTCGCCGTAATAACCCCAACCTAAAATAGTCGAAGACGCGAAGAAGATAATGCCAATAGAAACGAGCACTGGTCCTATATCCCCAAGAAACGTTCCCCATGCGGCAGAAGTTAATGCTCCTGCTTCGATAGAAGTGTCTTTCCATTGGCCGGACATCACAATTGTTACACCTGTGATGGAACAAATAACAATTGTGTCAAACAATACTTGAGTCATGGAAACTAATGCTTGCCTTCCAGGAATATCTGTTCTTGCTGCAGCGGCGGCAATAGGCGCTGATCCGAGACCCGCTTCGTTTGAGAACAATCCGCGAGCGATCCCAAAGCGAATAGCTGCACCGATTGCACCACCAGCAGCTGCTTCACCAGTAAATGCAAATTTAAAAATAGTAGCAAATGCTTCCGGAATAAGGGTTAAATTGGATAGCATAATGATTAACCCGCCAATTAAATAAAATAAAGCCATGATTGGAACGAAGAACGATGTAACTCGTCCAATCCATTTAATTCCACCAAGAATAACCAATCCAGCAAAAAGAACGAGAACAATTCCTGATACCCAGTGGGGGATGGAGAACGTATTGGACATGGCATCGGCAACAGCTTTTGATTGGGTTCCGTTTCCGATCCCAAATGCTGCAAATGCACCGAAAATAGCAAAGAGGACGCCGAGCCACTTTTGTTTGAGACCGTGCTCAAGATAGTACATTGGCCCTCCAGCCATTTCACCTTTGGAATCTTTGACACGGTATTTTACCGCCAAAATTGCCTCTCCATACTTTGTAGCCATTCCAAAAAATCCGGCCAGCCACATCCAGAAGACTGCCCCAGGTCCACCCAGCACTACGGCGGTAGCAACTCCAACGATGTTGCCCACCCCAACGGTTGCGGCCATTGCTGTCATAAGTGCCTGGAAATGGGAAATGTCTCCTTCTGATTTCTTATCTTGATTTCTGGAGAAAACTAATTTTAACGCGTAAGGCAATAACCCTACTTGCAATGCGCCAAGTCTGAAAGTGAGAAAAATACCTGTCCCAACGAGAAGAATTAATAGCGGTGGCCCCCAAACAATACCCCCGGCCTTATCAAGAAATGCTTCAAATGCTTCCATGATATATCCCTCCGGTTTCTATTTATAAATGCGAGGATAATAGAAAATGAAATGTTCATTTTAACCCGATATGATAACGCTTACATTTCCGATCTTGTATTATCCTCATCGAATCTTTTCACCCCCCATCTCCATTGTTTGAATATTACATCACCATGTGTGAAATGTCAAGAAAACCTATCTTTCCTCAGCTTTTAGGAGTAAATTTATGTGTTTTAGTCCTTAAAACAGGAAAAAATACTTATCCATGGGTGTAAAAATTTACCAGTTGGCTTTTCTGTGAAAAAAGTCAACACGAACCCAATTTATGCTTTTTGGCTTTAAAGTTGTGGATAGCTATTAAACCTCTTCCTTAACATCACAACCTTTTTATCCTTTGATAAAATAGAACTATTAGGTGAACCTGCTTTGCATCGGTTTTCCTAATTGGTGTAATTCCTCGGCTGTTAAAATGCAGGTACGAATTGCTTCCAACAGATCCGAGGCTTTTTCTTTTGCCGATTTTTTCAGGTCCTTTAGGATCTTGGCGCCATTAAGGTATAACTCAGCATGTCGGCGATTTGTACCAGTAGGTAATGGTTTTTATTGCCGTATACCTGAATCCGTGACGTAGTTTGTTAAAAGCTTTAAAAAAATAGACTGGCCTTACCCCTTTTGGCCAGAGGTGGTTCAAAAAAACAAAAGCTATTAATTTATGCGGCTTCCGCCTTTGAAACGCTTTTGAAGGCATACTGAAATAAACCTTGGCTTTCTATTTTTTTAAAGGCTATGTGTTTTAATATGCAGTTTTAATAAAAGGCGTAATAAAGCCTTTCGAATACCGGCATCCAGCGATTATGCTCATAGAGTTTCAATTTCCACTGTCTGCCGTGATAGACCATTTTCGATGCCAAGGTAATCATATTCTGAATAACTGTTCTTATTCTCCGTTATGGTTCTTATTATTTCCAAGTGTCTGTCAAAATCGATTAACTCTCCATCTGCATACCCTAGAGAATTAGCAATTCCCCAACTGGTTGTACCAATAGCTTTAAATCCTGCTTTTTCAAGCGTAAAGGCAGAATGCAGATCCCAGGCGTTTCCTAGAAATAATAGTTCCTCTGAAAAATGCAGCTCATTGAATTCCTGAATCTTATTCATTTTATTTCCCTCCAAATGTTTGTTGGACCCATTTTAACAAGTAATCTGCCTCCATTTCGTCCTCATTCTTGCTCTTATGGTCAATCTTTAGAACAAGAAAAAAGTGAAGCAATATCTGTGCTCCACTTCTAAGTTCTTTTATAAAACCTCATTTACTTATGGTACGGTTCAGCGTGACACATCAAAATGAGGTTCTCTTGGATTTCAAAAGGAATGCTAAAATTAAAGTACCTTTCAAATATTCAAAACTCCGTCCATCTCACATCCATTTAAATAATAATTCTTGTCCTTAATTAAGTAACCATCGAAAGTAAAATAAGCGGAGATTTTTCGGTTAGATGCAGAATGGAGCTCGTTTTCGGGGTAAATAAGGGGAGGTTTTCCGATTATGCAAAGTAAAATCCCCCATTTTCACGGTTTTTGAATCAATAGGCGGAATCTCTCCGTCTATTTAAGCTATTTTTTATTTTATTTACTAATTAGGCGGAATATTTCCGTCTGTTTATCTGATTGGGCGCTTAACCTGATCCCCCAACCGATAAGAGCGGACCCTCTTGATCCCAGATGCGGGAATCAACATCTTTTTATCGACCAGTTGAGTAAGTATTTTTTTGACCGTCTTGTCACTTAGATTTAAATGCTTCTCGACTTCTTTAGGGGATATGGCTTCTCCTTTTCGAATCGCTAGCCGAAGCACTTCCTTTTCGACAAAAGACAGAGATGTCTGGTCCAGTTCATCACCTAGCCATTGGCCAATCACTTGCTGAACAATCTGTTGACATCGACGAGGCTTTTCTTTAACTTGGTCATAAGAAAATCGGATCACGGTCCATCCGTCAATCACCAATTGGTTTTGACGTTCAAGGTTGTCAGAAAATTGCCATCTGCTTATGTTCTTTAGATGAGGGCCATATCCATCGATCTCAAGGCAAATCCGGATGGCGGGACGAATATAAGCAAAATCTAAATACCTTTTGCCATCCTTGAAATCATTGACTTCATATTCTGGATGAAGATATCGGAAATGGTAAAATAAAGGCCACCACACTTGCTTCAAAAACAACATTTCAGCCTGTTTGTGACCTTCTTGTAAGCGCCGCAACCGTTCACCGCTTCTTGCTTGTAAGTGAGCATTCAAAAAGGCCCTGTATTCTTCTTCAAATCCCATAGAATCCACCTCCTTTTATCCAATGGTTATACAATAGCCATACGTCATTTAAAGTGGATAAACCTTAACTAATTTGGAAACCGTTCTTTCCTCAATTTTTTCTACTATCAAATTTTGGCGATCTCTTCAAAGGTCTTTATCTATTTCCCACATGGGTATTTATATGCATACATATCCGTTGCCATGAATGCATCATCTTCATTATTTATTCATTTGAGCTTTGGACGGATTTTTAAAATTAATGATTGTTAATGGAGGTGAAAAAAGGTGGTAAATGTGACCTCAATTATTGGAGAAAATATAAGACAAATAAAGACTCGCGGAGTAGCTGATATAAAAGGAATATTTAGGGAAAATTTGAGGATAGAACTATTTTTAGTTTAATAGAACTCTTAAATTTGTCAATCCATTTTCTTTATATTTTGGCAATATCATCTTAGGCTAGTTGTATAATCAAATGCACCCCCGAAACGTGAAAAACCATAAATATTACCATTTAATAACTGGCTGTTAATAGAAGCCGTCGCGCCAATAAGATAGAAACAAAACGATGTAAATATGGATGATGAAGCCTTTAGGGGCACTTTTGTAAAAATAATAAATGAGAAGAAAAATAAATGGACCATGTGGCTTAATTCGAAGGTTCGGAGCGCAATTGCCCGCGGCTCTCGACGGATAATATGGTTGCCGTTTCGCAACGTCCATTCCTCCCCGAGTGTTTCCTCGTCAGATTCGGCGATCAGCTTTTCCAGCGTGCTGACATTCGCATCGAATTCATCGAGAAGGTCTGCGCGTCTTTCCAAAGCGTCCCGCCGCAGCGGCACGGTCGAAAGATCGAACTCCGGATACTGAAAAATTTCGACTTGCCAGTTTAGTAGGTTAATTAGGTGCGTACCAGCCCGCCAAGTGTTATCGACTTCTCATGTGGCTTCCATGCCATATGTTCCTCGGGCAAGCGTTCCAGAATGCGGCGCGTATTGGTCAATTCATGCATGGCGTCGCCGACGATCAGTTGTTTGACCATAGACCCATTACCTCCCTTTTGGTTAAATAAAGCATTATACAATACTACGTAACAATTCTACATAGTTCTAAAATATTCCTTTTTTAAACACTAATTTTACCATCAAAGTAAACCTCATTTACTTATGGTACGGTTCTCCGTGATGTATCTAAATGAGGATTCTTTCGCCGGCTTATAGTCCGTGGTTTGTATGATATTTTCAAGATGATTCATATTATTTTTTTGTCTTCTAAATTTAACTAAATCGTACACTTATTGCTAAAAGAAATTTCTTACATTTTCTTCAATAATGTCAACAAACCTTTCCGCAGCTCTATTTAAAGGAACATTTTTTAAATAACATATGCCAATACTTCTTTTAGGTATAGGTTCCATTAAGGTCACTTCCTGAAGCAAGCCTTTTCTCAAAAACTGTTCAGAGAATTCTTTTGTAACGCAAGCAACACCAAGATTAATCTTTGCAAATTCTAATAGAAGTTCATGCGAACCTAACTCAAATTCCGGCTGGATTTTAATCCCTTTTGTAAGGAAAAATTCTTCAACATATCTCCGGGAATTGGAATTGTCCAATAAAATGAGCGGGAACTTAACCAATTCTTCCAGTTTGATCGGCTTAGATAATGCTTTTCGGTATTTTTCGCCATATACAAAGGTATCCTGAATTTCCAGTAAAGGCTTTACTTCTAATGACTTGTCATCAATGGGAAGATTACAGATGGCGATGTTCACTTCTCCCGCTTTTAAGGCAGCTATGATTTCCCACGTTGTCCCATTGACTATTTTGAATTTAAGATTCGGATATCGATTATGAAATGTTTCTAAATAGGGAAGTAAAAAATACCGCGAAATAGTATCGCTAACCCCTATTTTAAACTCACCAATCATTAAATTTTTAAATTCCAAAAGTTTTTCTTCACCAGCTTGTATAAATTGAAGAGCTGAACTGACGTATTCAAACAATAAATTTCCTTCATCGGTTAGCGTTACACCTTTAGATAGCCGATTAAAAAGCCTCGTATCTAATTCCTTCTCCAATTGTGCAATCGATTGACTTATTGCCGGCTGTGACATATATAGCACTTTTGCCGCTTTGGAAAAGCTTTTATTTTTACCAACAGTATAAAAAAGATAATATAAATCCAATTTGCTCACCATATAATCATTCCTTATACCCAATATAAGATATATTAACTTTACTTATATCATTAAAAACCGTATATTACAAGAGGAGACTGTTTGGATTGTTAATGTATTAGTATGATACTTTTAAAAAAATTGACCCTTTTTATCGAATATAGTTAGATTGCGAAGAAGGAGCGAATTATTGTGGAAAGAGTTGTAGGAACTGTTGCCAGGGGACTTCGTTGTCCCATCATCAATAAGGGAGATCGCATCGAAGAAATCGTTGTTGATAGCGTATTAAAAGCAGCAGAAGTTGAAGGCTTTACAATTCAGAATAAAGATATTGTAACTGTTACGGAGTCGGTTGTGGCACGTGCACAAGGAAACTATGCCACCATTGACCATATTGCCAAAGATGTTCAAGCCAAATTCGGCGATGATACAATCGGTGTGATTTTCCCTATCCTTAGCCGTAACCGCTTTGCTGTTTGTCTTCGCGGTATCACAAAAGGAGCCAAGAAAATCGTGTTAATGCTAAGCTATCCTTCTGATGAAGTAGGCAATCATTTAGTGGATTTAGATACACTTGATGAAAAAGGGATAAACCCTTGGACCGACGTTCTAACAGAAAAGCAATTTCGTGAGCACTTTGGCTACAACAAACATACCTTCACAGGCGTAGATTATATTGATTATTACAAATCCCTGGTTGAAGAATATGGAGTAGAATGTGAAGTAATCTTTTCCAATCATCCAAAGACGATTTTAGAGTACACAAAGAGTGTACTTTGTTGTGATATTCATTCAAGATTAAGAACGAAGAGAATTTTAAAGGCTAATGGCGGCGAAAAAATTTATAGTCTCGATAATATTCTTTCTGAATCAATTGACGGAAGTGGTTTCAATGAGGCCTATGGCTTATTAGGCTCCAATAAAGCAACAGAAGATAGTGTAAAGTTATTCCCTCGCAATTGTCAGCCTGTCGTTGATAACATTCAAGAAATCCTGAAAGAAAAGACAGGTAAAACGGTTGAGGTTATGATTTATGGTGATGGTGCATTCAAAGACCCTGTAGGAAAGATCTGGGAGCTGGCAGATCCGGTTGTTTCCCCTGCTTATACAGCTGGATTAGAAGGAACACCGAATGAAATTAAATTAAAGTACTTGGCTGACAATCAATTTGCTGACTTAAAAGGTGAAGAACTGAAAAAAGCCATCTCTAAATACATTGATGAGAAACAGGATGACTTAGTCGGAGCGATGGAAGCCCAAGGAACTACTCCTCGGAGACTAACAGACCTAATCGGTTCGCTGTCCGATCTAACTTCAGGCAGCGGTGATAAAGGGACACCGATTGTCTTTATTCAAGGCTACTTCGACAACTACACAAAATAAGCGTACTAGAAAGCCAAACTAAAACTTATAGGACAAGGGAGAGTAACTCCTTTGTCCTATTTTTATGGCTGCCGGGTGCTCGAAAGAGAACGTGCTTATATAAATGGTATGCCCTGTACCAACTAAAGCTAAAGTTTGAAAGTAAAGATCCATTAAAAACCCATATTCATTAATGAATTTTTTTGCCTCTTTAATATACTGACTATTATAGCCAACTCTATTTTTCCTGGTTAATTTCCATATTTTAAGTCCTTCTGCATCCGTCAGTTAACACCTCGGATTGCCATTAGTGGACTATTGCCAGGTGCCGAAAATTCAGAGTTCCATTCCTGGTTTTAAAAGTTTGGTAGATATCCCCATTAAATCATTGAAAAAATATCCTTGAAACATTAAAATTGAAACTATTTTGTAAAGAAGGAGGAGGAAGCATCTGTGATTGAAGAAACGGCAAGAAATCAGCCTCAATTTGAAACTGATTTTCGTTATGCCATCGTAGCAGGATGGCTTATTATCCCGGCACTTACAATTCTATTCAATCTTGTTACAGTTATGTATGTTATCTTAACGTTCAATCCGGCTCATTTAGGGGGTTACGACTTATTTATATATATAACGGACTTCATTCTGGTTTTCTTTTATCTATTCACTCTATATACATGGGTTAAACGGAAAATGATTTTGCCAAAGCTTATGATAGCCATTTATACCATCGACGTTTTATTGAGTCTGCCTCTCATGTTTGCAGGAGCGGCAATCGACTGGATTACTATACTATTCAGTGCCGTTTGGATAGGGTATTTTATCAGATCCCGGCGCGTCAAGGCAACGTTCGTCAATTGATGTCATGACAGTTTCTTAAAGACTCATTCTAGCCTAATCCTGCTAACACTTTTAGGCGGCAGTTGCTGTTGCCGTGAATTGAATGGTGACGATGTTCTTTGTGTATCCTAATAAGTCGAACATACCGGACAGTAAACCAGTATTTACTGGAGCAGGTGCTTAAAAGCTGAATATTTGTTGACATCATGTCCATGTCCTTCTCTTTCAATAGGGAATTGAACGGAAAGACCATCTTTATCAGGGACGAAATCTATTATTCCTAATTTATCCAAATATTGAAAGCTCAATTTCTCATCGAGAGAAATTGAGCTTTACTTGGTTTAGTATACAACTTGTTGCCACTCAATAGCCCGCCTTTATGATCTTTTAAAACAGATGTTTTTTTATTAACGCGCCCAGAACACCCGTGACTTCAATCATGGGATGAATGGGTGTTTGTTAGGCAAACAAGTGTTCCTTTGATATCATTTTGCGCGATTTCCTGAACAAAACGACCCGCCACATTGTCAGGCACTACCTGGACAATGGAATCGGTAAAATTGTTGTCGGGTTGGAAACACAAAAGCAGCATGGGCAGGCGTTCATTCTTGCTCTTATGGTCAGTCTTTAGAACAAGAAAAAAGTGAAGCAATATTGTGCTCCACTTATAAGTTCTTTTTTGAACCTCACTTACTTATGGTACGGTTCACCGTAGTGATTTAAGAGGCAAAAAACAGCATTGGATTTTTCCTGTCAATGCTGTTTTTGTTAATTTAATATCACGGTTCGACATCGGTGGTCAATGTGCAAAAAACACTCTAAGCCCAGATACTATAAGGTTTTGTTTTGGCTATGTAAAAATTGTGTAAAACAGTCCTATCGAAGAATACACGTACATAATCTAAGACATTCTTATTTCATTTTTATCTTTCTCAACAAAGACCAGTTTAGAAAAATATTTTATTTAAACCTTCCTCCAATAGTAATGGCAATTATTCCTTGCTGGACCAATTCGAGTTGGAGATTTTTTTAATGGGCTTTTCACCACGATATTTTGTCAACCATGGTAAAATTGAGAAGATGTATTATATAAATATAAAGGTTGTGATTTCTAATCGATATGCCCCTTTCCCAAAACCACTGCTTTTTATGTGGTGAGGAGCTCACAAATAACACAGATGAACACATCTTTCCAGTATGGCTACAGCACAAATTTAATCTTTGGAATCAAACCATCACATTATTAAATGGGACGAGAATTCCTTACCGAATGCTAAAAATACCTTGTTGCAATACTTGTAATAATGAGCATTTATCTCAACTAGAAATTGAATTATCGAAAGCCGTAGATGGCGGTTACGATTCATTTATACAGTTGGATCAAGACAAAATCTTTTACTGGGCTGCCAAAATTCTGTACGGTCTGTTCTTTAAAGAATTGTCTCTCAATTTAGATCGAAGAGATCCGATGGCAGGAACGATTATGAGTGAAGAAATGATGGAAAAATTTTATACATTACATATGTTACTACAAGGTGTTAGGTACCCTACTAAATACATCCCTATAAAACCTTATTCAATCTTCATCTTTAAAATGTATGAATATGGAGATGAGGATTGGGATGAATCAAACTTTAATTACTTCGACAATTATTTATCTACCGTTTTTGGAATGAAAATGAACGATATTGGCTTTATACTATGTATCGAGGATTCAGGTGTTCAATCAGAATTCGGCAAAGAGTATTTTGATAAATACAAAGATAATACCCTTCATCCCATTCAGTTAAAGGAGATTTTTGCCAAAATTAATTATAAGCAACTATTAGCTATCTACCCTCCTCGTTATATGACTATTGAAACGGATAATGAACGAGTTGTTTGGGTCAACCAGCCTTCTGGAGATGTTTTTGAAGAATGGTCACAAGAACTATATGCATGTGGTTTAGCCCGTATCTGGAGTACCTATCCCAATCTTGGCTTTGAGAATATTTATTTTCCACCTGACCAAGTCATGAGTTACTTAAATAATGAAGACGGTACCTTTAAGCAGCTGCCTAAGCATATCATTAAAAAAATTTAATTAAAAAGACAGAGTTTGCGGAATCAAGCTCTGTTTAAAATACATTGTCAATAAATGGACTTTAACTAAACCAACCCTATAGTACAAGTACACCAAAATCTTCGGTGATTGCTTCAGACCCTCATTCAAGTATTCAGTACTATTTAGCCCCTAAATGAACTTGGACAATAAGAGTAAAAATTATTATACTGCTTAATGTA
>NZ_VEKZ01000024.1:0-47330 GCF_007681465.1 Siminovitchia fortis | reverse complement strand
AGCTATTTTAAGAAAAAGATAGATTAAGAGTAACTATGTCCAAAATTCGGGGGTTAATCCGCTCCACCCTTACCATCATCAGGACCCGGATCTTCACCCTCACCAGGATCAAGATCTGGATCAGGATCTCCAACATTACCCTCATCCGAATCGGAATTGTCGCCTGGTCCACCAAAAATAGGCAATTTTATTTTTTTGTAGGTAATACCCGCGCCACCTTTCATATCTAACGACTGTGCAATGACTGCGCCTGTAACCATGCCCCCTTCCGAGATCTCCACGTTTGCGTCTGGCGCAAATACCAGTGCGGAGGTGGTTCTGGAACCGCCGGATAGTTTGACACTTTTCCCTCCAGTTAATAAATTACCTTGAAATCCACCGCCAGCGCCAAATTCAATATTCGCGTCCTCTGCATATAAAGATCCATAAATTTTTTGATTCCCGCCGAGCTTTAATGTTTTAGGATTTTTTGGGTCGTGGGATCCTTCTAAAAAGACGTTAAGCTGGTTTATTTTTCCCTCCTCGTTAATAGAGCTGCCGCTTCCCATGACAATGGAATCTGTAACATAAATCGTTAATTTGTTGTCTCCTTCGATTTTAATGTGTCCATTGGTTACATTCAGCTTTTTGACAACTATTCCTCTATCCATACCCCCTAAATCTAAATTTAAGGTATTATTTTCATTCAATTTTATTTCATTAAATTCCAAGTTATCACGTATTTCCAACGTATAATTGTTTGTCATCCAATTATCAATAAAAAGACTTCCATCCTTTATAACATCTTTCTTGTTACTACCATTCTTTATTTCTTTATCTGGTGGAACAATATAATTTTTCGGTATTAATGGAAAATCAAGCAGCTTTGGCAGCTCTCCCATATCTTTTCCTACGGGTTTCGGCAATTTCTTTATTGTTTCTGAGTCACCTGTTAAAGCATTGCCTTCTGAACCTGGCGGCACATAAATTGATCCTTCTATAGTGGGGCCGCCACTCACTGTAATGCTTCCAGCGCCAGCCTTCCTTGTACCTATACTTCCAGCCTGAACTCCGCATTTATCTTCATCATTAGTAAAATCGCCTTTAATATAAGCGCCGCCGGTCATTTTTATAGTATCATTCACATACGCCGCCATACACGGAACGATTTGTGGACCTCCACCATTGCTATCGTCACCGCCACCGCCGCCACCATTGCTACCATCGTCATTATCGTCACCGCCACCATCGCCACTGCTACCTTTAGCCGGCACATACTCGACCGTGAATACTTGTTCAACCGTTCTTTTTTGGTTGCCGATCGTACCAGTGGAGATGATTTTGAATTGCTTGCTGCCTTTAAGTTTCTTGCTGCCTTTAGGATCATTAGTAATCTGAACATCGCCGTCTTCATTGGTAGAAACATCAAATTCGGCAGGCTTACCAAAGGTTTCTTCGAAGTTCAGACCGTATTCTTCCGTTGACTTTTTCGATTCTATTAACCTGTCGGTTAGGACATCATAAAAATGATAGATTTTACTTCTTATGTCATTCTCATCTTTTTGATCTTTCGTCTTTTCAAACTCCTGGGCCTCCTCAGCGACGATTTCTTCTATTTCCTCCATTTTCACGGTAGCCCCCGCCTCCGCAATGTAAAAAGCCGATTGGTCGCTGCGCTCGCTTGTTGTGGTTTTGACAGAAGTTGTTGTCACGGTTAGCAGGCCTAAGCCCAAAACGGAAATAAGAACAACCAGCAATAATACACCGACAAGGGAATAGCCCGCCTCGTTTAAATAATGTTTATTTCGTCTCAGCTTCTTCATCATTATCACCGCTCCTTATGGTGATTATTGTCTCGAGTTTTTTATCTGAAAGGCTGATTATTGTCAGCTTAAACTGGTCAACTTCAATTAAATTCATTTCCTCTAATTCATTTGAACACGGTTCATCATCCGGCATAGATACGCAAAACTTCTTTATATTTTTGCTTAGAGGGACACCGTTTTTTTCAATTGTCTTTGCAGGCTCATTAAAAAAATACTTGGTTGTCTCATCGACTTTTTTTATTTCAAGTGATTTACCATCAGAAGAAATCCAGACTTTACCTGACACAGCTTCCCTGACATCCTTTGTAATCACTTTTGCAGCATAGGTCTCCTCAAATAAATTCCCCGTTTCCGAGGACTGTTTCTTATACTGCTTCTGAATGGATGTTACAACACCAGTCATAAGAATCAGGACAATAACGCCAATGACAAAGACAGCCAGAACCTCGACGAGGGTCAGTCCTTTTCCGTTATTGAGCAGCTTCCTCATTGTCGATCAATCCCCCAATGAAGAATACCTTGCATCTTGGCTCTTTCTTTTTGTTCGGGACCATCAAATGCTTCAACGATAATTTGGTTCATATCACTTTCTATCGGCGGTTTGTCATCATCAATATTTATTTCTATCCGCTTTTCCTCGAGCTTGATTTTAATTGTGTAGGTATCTTCAGTTTTTTCGTAAACCAGCCAATTTCCTTCTTTTCCCAAGTAATGATATTCCAACGGCTTGGAGATCATTGCATTCTTTCTTTCCCCATAATTGGTTATGACACTTACAGCATAAATCTTCTCCATTTCCGCTTGTGCTACATATGTGGCGTCAATTATATTTTCCGATGTCTTATATGTTTTGGCGGATTGGATAAAAACAGTGATGAAAGTAGTCAAAATGAGTGTAATTAATACAATTGAAGCCAGCAGCTCCACAAGTGTTACACCATGTTCATTTGAAATTTCAACCTCTGATACTTTCATCAAAATCACCCGTTCTGCCTATTTTAAAAAAGTGCCCCGATTTCGGAACACCTATTTCTCATAATAAAAAGTTGTTACATCAACGGTGAAGGATACTGTCTTGTCCGGTTTTTCATGGAAATCCAGTACTTGCTCCGTTGGTTTGTTTACTTGCAACTGATCTACGCGTGTAACCCTTTCAAGCTTTTCAATTTCACGTAAAAAATGAATAAAGTGTTCGTCATCAGGAGAAAGGACGTTCAACTTTGCAGTGACTAAATGAAGTTTATCAGGCTTTTCAGCGTCATCACTGCTATCGCTGGACGTCTCCTCTGAGGATGAAGGCTCTTCTTCGTTTGTCGAATCCTGTTCGTCAGTATTGCTCTCCTCATCTTCTTCCTTTACGAAATCAAACTCCGGCTCGCTTCCGTCGTAAAGAAAATCGACTTCTTCAATCCGGCTTCCGCTTGTCTGCTCGATTTCCTGGAATGTAAGCAGAAGCTTTTCCAGATCAGGGTTCAGGGGCACTTTTTTCTGCAGTAAAAGTGCATCGATATCCTGACCAGATTCGGGATCCTTCTTCGCTTCAAGTACTGCAATATCCGATTCCAAAGAATCATTCATATTCTTTGTGCTCTGCAATTCCGCTGACAATGGCTGAAGAAAGAATAAGTATACTGCAAGGAGACCCAAGAAGACCAGGCATAATAAAAGCAGAAACAGTGTCCTTTTTTCTTCAAAAAGATTATTCATTTTCTTCGGTCTCCTTTTTTAACTGGGCGGGATTGATTTCAAAGGAGTAGGTGACCTGATAGCGCGGAAGGAGTTCGAATATACTTAATTCCGCTTGATTGTCCGCTTCATCTTCGGAGTCCGCATTCGCTTCGGGCGCTTCCAGATCAAAAGTTTCGAGGCGATTCACAATAGGATTTTTTATAAAATCGGAAGCATTAAGCTTGGCCATATAGGATGAAGCGTCAGTCATCGTCTCAAAGTGAGATTCAATCACGACTTCCCCTTCGTTGTAATTGTATTGGCTCATATATCCTGTTGTCGGAAGAAATGCCATCAATTGATCGATCAATTTGGATGTTGGGATGACATATTTTTCGGCATACGCAACCGCTTCTTTCATTGCCTCTTTTTGATTGGGCTCCTGTTTGGCTGTTTGCACCTGCAGGGTTTCCTTTTGTTCAGTCAACTCTTTGTTTTGCTCGTTGGCTGCCTTCAGCTCATTATGTACAGTGATGTATTGATATCCAAGGAAGCCTGTAAAAAGGATGGCCAGGATTAATCCGGCAAGAAATAAAATATACAATAGGGACCGTTCTCTCTTGTACTTTGGCAGAAGGTTTATATCAGGAACCATCTATTCTCCCTCCTTGAGCACAAGCCCGAGTGCCGGAACAAATCTTATTTCCGTTTCTTTGTCTCCGGAGGGCGCTAAATATGCCTTTAAAAGTCTGACGGGAAGCCCGTACTGCTGTTCAATTTTTTGTTTTACATTTTCCAAAAGGGGATGGTCTCCTGTCATGATGATCTGAGAAACGTTTTTCTCTCCTTTATACAGTGAGTAGCGGTAAAAGCCCATGATTCTATCAAGCTCGCTGATCTGATCGTCGAGCAGGCGCTCCAGGAATGATTCGTCCCCGGAATAGCTCCAATTGAATAGATCTTCGTCTTTCAATGAGTAGCTTAAGTGGTTAGGGTCAAGATCCAGCGGCTGGAATCTGGTGAATTCCAGCCGGTTATCTGAAAAAATGCTGATGTTAAGGGAGAGCATATTCAGTTCAAAGAATAGGTACACTTCCCCCGGCCTGTTTTTATCCAAGTGATGGAAGTAGCGGTAAATCCCCAGCGGGCGGACGTCCACGACTTTCGGCTGAAGATGTACATCGGTAAAAATATGGGTGAACTTGCTTATTTCTTCTTCCGGAGCCGCGAACAATGTTGCTTTCTTCCTTCCGTTTGCCTGTTCGTCTTCCGGCATTGGATGGATATCAAAAACAGGATTTTCAAACGGCAGATGAATGCTTTGGCCCAGTTCGAACGTAAAGTGGTCGGTGACTTCGTTTCCGTTCAAATGGGCCGGATATTCCACTTGCCGCATGATGACAAGTGACTCGGGCGCGTAGAAGCGAACATTCAAATGCTTCAATTTCCAATCCCGCACGAGCTGCTTCATGAAATCGAAAAATTTGATTTCATCGGCAATCCTGCCTTGTTCAATAAGCTCAGCGGGAATAGGCCTTTCTTTTAACTGCTTCACGTTCGACAATTGCGGTCCGTTGCTTTCAACAACGCGGATCACGTAATCGTCGATGACAATGTTGGCAAATTTCTTTGATTTTCCAAAGGATAACATGGTGTACATCTCCTGCCTGAACTCCTAGGTTAATAGTTTCAAATATGAAGCCCAGATTGATTCGCTATACACATAGCTTATCAGGGCGGCTGCCCCGATAAAAGGTCCGAAAGGTATCGGCTCTTTCCGGTTGAGTTTTTTAGCTGCAAGTAAAACAAGAGCATAGAGCAGGCCCAGAATTGCTGCCAATACAAGTGTCAGGACTGTTCCTTTTATCCCTAAAAACAGCCCCAGAACGGCAAACAATTTGATGTCGCCGCCGCCCATCCCGCCTTTGCTGGCAACAGCGATGAGGAGCAGCAGGGCAAACCCGAGCAATGCCCCGGCGTAGGCGTCCCACCACGGGGTGGTCGGAATGAAGAGCCGGACGATGACCATGACCGGGAAAAAGAATAATAGGACACGATTGGGAATGAGCATCTTATACGTGTCTGAAACAGTAATAATCACGACGAGTGAAACTAGCAAAAGGACAACCAGCAAATCCTTTGACCATCCCGCCACCATGGGCGAAATCGTAAAAAGACATGCAGTGAGCAGTTCAAACAGCGGATATCTGATAGAAATGGGGGAGCCGCAGTTTTTGCAGCACCCATTTTGCAAAAGATAAGAGACCACCGGAACCAACTCCGAGGCCGTCAAATAATGATTGCAGCGGGGACAATGGGAACGCGGTGCTGCGATTGACTCGCCATCAGCCGTACGAATGCCGACCACATTGAAAAACGAGCCGAAAACAAGACCGATTATGAACATGTAGCTGTATAAAAGTAGATTGAGCATTCCCATCGTCCTTTGCAAGGTAAATTTCACATAATAAAATTTAAAAGTTTATTTAGTCGTTTGACCACACATATCTCTACCTTTTTCAATTAAATCTTCTTCCGAGGATGAGATTTCACACTTTTTGCCATTTAAAGTTACTGAATAGCCAGCATCTGTTTTTGTAACTGAACCTATGTATGTGGAAGTTTCTTTCTTATCCCAAGGATCAATCAACTTACCAAGGACACCTTCTTCTTGTAATTTATCGGAATCGACACTTGATTCAATTTTTCCCCCGCCCGCTTCATACAGCTTCGCCGCCGCTATCATTTGCTGTGCATCCGCAACTACTGCATCCTTCTTCGAATTCTCAATAACCTTCCCAATCACAACAAATGCAATCGCCGCAACGATCGCCAAGATGACAACTACCGCCAACAGTTCAACAAGTGTCAAACCGCGCTGGTCTTTTTTCAATCTTGCTATTAATTTTTTCATCTGAATGCCTCCAATATAATTTGATAGTCTGATAGGATAAGAATTTATAAATAACTGCGCAACTCGTCTAGCTTTCTTATCCATCACCTCCTTAAAGTACATTGCCCTTATTGAATTTCGGTAAAAATCGTGAACATCGGGATCATGATGGACAGGACGATGAATCCGACGACGGTTGCCAATGTTACGATCATGACCGGCTCGATGAGTGATTTCAATGAGTCGACGCTCCGCTCGACTTCGTCCTCGTAGAAGTCGGCGATTTTGGCGAGCATGTAATCGAGCGATCCTGTCTGCTCCCCGATGGCTGTCATTTGTGAGACAAGAGGAGGGAAGACCCAGCTTTTTTTCAATGGATCGGAAAGGGGGCTTCCTTTTTCCAAGTTGTTACGGGATTCGCGGACGACCCGTCCCACGACAGGGTTGCCTGCCACCTTTTCAACGATATCAAGTGCCTGCAAAATCGGGACGGAGCTTGCAAACAGCGATGAAAGGGTCCGCGTCATTCTTGCAATCGCCGCCTTTTGCAGCAGCCCCCCGAAAATCGGCATCTTCAGCAATGCCACGTGAACGGAGTAGTTGAATTCCTTATTGCCTCTATATAAAAACATGAATGCCGCTGTTATCCCTGCAACAAAGATCAGGCCAAGCCACCAAAGCCGCTGGATCCAATCACTTACCATCACGACAAATTTCGTTATGGCAGGGAGGTCTCCTCCAAACTGCTCGAACATGGACGTGAAGTTCGGCACGATTGACAGCATAAGGAAAATGACAACCGCCACAATCAGTACCATCAACACGATCGGATAAGCCATCGTTGACTGGATCTTTTTCTTCAAGTTGTATTGCTTTTCGTAGTAGGAGGCAAGCCTGTCCAACGTTTCGTCCAGGTTCCCGGTCATCTCGCCGGCCCTCACCATGTTGATGAAAATCGCCGGGAAGATCTTTGGATGCTTTTGCACCGCATCCGAAAAAGCGACGCCGCCCCGAATTTCTGTTTCAACCTCTCGCAAAGCGTTTGCCAAGCCTTTGCTTTCCGTCTGTTCCGCTAAAATATGAGTCGAATCCACGATGGAAATCCCCGCGCGGATCAGCGTTGCAAATTGGCGGCAGTACACGACAAAATGCTGATGTTTGACATTTTTTCCCCCAAGAGAAATATTCCTGTTGAAGATAGTCGCTTTCGTTTCGGTCACTTCACGGGGGCTGATGCCTTTTTCACGAAGCTGCTTGATGGCCTGGTTCCGATTGTCGCTTTCGATCGTTCCGCGCTTTACCGCCCCTTTCATAGTGCGGCCGACATATTTGTATACCGGCATTAAAATCCACCCGCGTTTGCCATGTACGGCCTGGCGGTCTCAGGCGAGATGAGGCCCGACGCCAGCAATTGGCTGATCGACATATCCAGCGTATGCATGCCTTGGGACCGGCTCGTCTGCATGATGTTTTGGATCTGCTCCACCTTTTCGTTCCGGATCAGATTGGCAACCGAAGGGAGGTTGAGCATAATTTCCGTTGCGGCAACCCTGCCCGAGCCGTCCATCTTTTTAAAAAGCCGCTGGGAAATGATTCCTTCCAAAACAGCTGAAAGCTGAATCCGGATCTGCTTTTGCTGGTGCGGCGGGAACACGTCGATGATCCGGTTGATCGTCTGCGGCGCATTATTCGTATGCAATGTTGCCATGACCAAATGTCCCGTCTCCGCTGCCGTGATGGCAGTGGATATCGTTTCGAGATCCCGCATTTCCCCGACTAAAATGACATCCGGATCCTGGCGGAGTGAAGCCCGCAGACCGGTCGAAAAACTTCTTGTGTCCGATTCGATCTCCCTCTGATGGACAATCGACATCCGGTGGTGATGCACATACTCAATGGGATCTTCCAAAGTCACGATATGCTTTGCAAAATTGCGGTTCACGTAGTCGATCATCGCAGCTAACGTCGTCGATTTCCCCGAACCGGTAGGCCCCGTAACCAAAATCAATCCTTGCGGCTTTTGGGCCAACTCCCGCAGAATTGCCGGCATTTTCAACTGCTCAATCGTCGGGATTTCCGTCGGGATGACACGCGCTGCAAAACTGATCTGTCCGCGTTCGTAAAACACATTGATCCGATAGCGTGCCACATCTTCAATGCTGTAAGAAAAATCGATTTCCCCGTTTTCCATCAACTTTTTCCAATCAGCTTCCGGCATAACGGTTTTTGCCATGATTTCCGTGACTCCGGGCGTCAGCCTGACCTCCCCGTAAGGGCGGAGAGATCCGTTCAATCGGTAAACAGGCGGTGATCCCACTGAAATATGAAGGTCGGAAGCACCGTCCGCGTATGCTTTTTTCAACAAATCGTTTATTTCATATGGCATATCGAGGCCTCCTATTCCATCGCTGCGACACGCAGTACTTCTTCCGTCGTTGTCAATCCTTCGGCCACTTTCAACAAGCCGTCGGCAAGCAGAAATTTCATGCCCGATTCCTGTACGTATTGGCGGATTTTAAAGGCGCTTTCTGCGTTCATGATGAGCTCCCGTATGCGGTTGTCCAAAGTAAGCACTTCGTGAATGGCAATCCTTCCGCGATACCCGGTCATCGTGCAGCTTGGGCAGCCCCGTCCTTTATGGATATAATTGATTTCAAGCCCGTTCGCCTGAAAAATTTCCTTTTCACGCTCTGTCGGAGGGAGCACTTCGCTGCAATCCCGGCAAACCCGCCGGACAAGCCGCTGGGCGACGACTCCCGTGAGAGAAGAAGAGATCAGGAACGGTTCAATGCCCATATCAATCAGGCGGGTCAGGGCGGCGACGGAACTGTTTGTATGAAGTGTGCTCAAAACAAGATGCCCTGTCAGGGAAGACCTGATCGAAATTTGTGCGGTTTCCAGATCGCGGATTTCTCCGATCATGATGATGTCCGGGTCCTGCCGTAAAATCGAGCGGAGCCCGCTGGCGAAAGTCATTCCGATATCCTCGTTCACCTGTACCTGATTGACACCATCCAACTGATATTCAACCGGGTCTTCGATCGTAATGATGTTCACTTCTTCGCTGTTCAGGCGGTTCAAAGCCGCATATAACGTCGATGATTTCCCCGAGCCGGTCGGTCCGGTGATCAGGACAATTCCGTTCGGTTTTTCAATCATGTCAATGAATTTATGTAAATTGTCTTCTGCGAACCCAAGGTTTTCCAAATCGCCCAATGCATTGCTCAAATCCAAGATCCGCATGACAATTTTTTCTCCGTAAACGGATGGAAGAGTGGAGAGCCTGATATCAACCGGCTTGAAATTTACATTCATTTTGATCCGGCCGTCCTGCGGCACACGGCTTTCTGTTATATTCAGATTTCCCATGATCTTGATCCTGGCAATGATGACGTTTTGCATATGCTTCGGCAAAGAACGTTCAGTCCTTAAAATCCCGTCAATGCGGTATCTGACCTTCAGCTCAGTTTCCATCGGGTCAAAGTGGATATCACTTGCCCTTTGTGTGACTGCATGGTTGATGATCTGGTTGACAAGGCGGACGACAGGGGAATCTTCGTCCGTAATGCCGGTTTCATCCAGTGTTTCTTCCACTGTATATCCGCTCAGCGCCTCATCGAGTGATTCCTGCAAATCATAATGCTTGGAAATGGTCCTCTGAAGCTCTTCTTTCGTTGCCAATGCAGGAATGATTTGGTAACCGGTCGCCATGCGCAGCTCTTCGATGGCAAAGTAATCCATCGGGTCGGCCATTGCGACAAACAGCTTGTGATTTTCTTTTCGGATCGGCATGACCTGATGGCGTTTGGCCAGATCCCTTGGAATGAGCTGGATTACTTCGGGATCCATCGGATATTGGTAAAGGTTGATCCTCGGTATTCCGAGCTGCCGCTCAAGCGTTTCAGCCAGCTGCTGCTCGGTGATATGCCCTTCCTGTAAGAGAGCGTCCCCGAGCTTTTCCTCCGGTGATTTGCGGCGCAGCGTCGTTTCCAGCTGCTGTTCTGTTATCAATCCTGACTCTACAAGTAAATCCCCCAGCCGTTTTCTCGACACAGCCATCACCTCATTGTTTATCTTCTGATGTATCCGTTGTTTTGCCGTCCGCCTGTCCGCTATCTGTCATTTTGCCGCCTTTGACCAGGTCGCTGTTCAGGAAGACTTTCTCACATAATTTTTGTTCTGATTCGTCTTCCAAGTGCCGGCAAGTTTTATTCAAGAGATCTACCATATTCTGTAACTCTTCCAAATTTGTTTGAGTTCCGCTCTGGGTGCCCGCATTCTGCTCCGCGTCTTCACCGCCGTTATTGATTTCGTCTGAACTTTCTTCATTTTCTTCCAATAACTCTTCTATCACTTCAGGCGGCTCCTGTGAAGACACTAGAAAAATAGTCGGGGTGGGAGGGTAGAAGTCCCGGCTGATCAGTGTTTTTTCCTGAACAGTCCCATTTACCGAACTTATACGGTAAACTTCAACTTGCATTCCTTTTTGACCGGACTCCATAGGGACGCGCTGTCCAGGTGCAAGCTTATAGCTGAAGCGGTACAATGTCCGTGGCTTCACTTCGCTTTTGTTCTCCACCTGGTACCCGTAGCTTGTATCTTTCATTACAGAGCTTACAGATATATGAAGCTTGTTTTCTTTTACTTCTGCTGAGAATGTATAAGAATGAAAGTTTGGATTATATATAATGAAATCTTTTTTTGCCGTGAGATCTGCAGCAGCTTCGATGCCGGCTTCAGAGTATGAAGGAATGCTCCTTTGTGAATGCCGCTCAATAATATCCATATTTGTTTTTAAAATTGCAGCATACAAGGCTGTAGCGAAAAAGCTGGCGCCTTCCTGCGAAACTGTCGGGCGAACTTCTTCCAGTACGGAAGAGATGAATGAAAATTGTGAATCCGGTTCAACGATCTGTCCGTCAATCTTATCTGCCATCTGCTCGATTTCCACATGGGAGATATCCGGAATCTGGAAGGTTGTTTCGGCCACTTTTCCCTTTGGCAGCTCCGATTCTTCCTTATAAATGATGGTTACGGGCTGGTCGCCAAGATTGGCAGCTGCCTCTTTTGCTTTTTGCAATGTTGCATCGGCATCAGTATAGTCCGGCCATTCAATTTGATGATTTTCGCTTATTTGAACATGGAGAGGAATCTGGATAGGCTTGGACTTCAGGAAAAAAAGGTACCATGGGCGCTTTGCCTGTTGTTCCAATTCATCGAACGTTCTATCAATATCGAAAAGAAAAGTGTCCCTCGGGATCGAAATGGCTTCATCGGTGCCTTCTGCCTGGATCGGTGCCTCTGTCAGCCAGGCGTCCACTTCCAACTGCACTTTCTCATAAGCTTTTTCATATGAAAGGCCGCCTACAGCGATACCGGCGATTGTTCCTTCCTTGGGCAGGGTGCCTGCCGCTTTTGCCATTTCAGGCGGCAGCAGCCATGCCAACAATGACAGGATCAACATGTATTTGCATATATTTTTCGACATATGGCGGACCGCCCTTCTGCAATTACCATTATTTACCTCATTATAAGTTAAAATTGTAGAAAATTGTAATAAAAAAAAGCCTCTCCAAATAGATTCGGAAAGGCCGGTTGCACCACTTGCTCCATACGGCCCAGGTGCCCATATATGAGGCCGTACTTCATTGCTTCCTTCATAGGAATTTCGTCTTATTCACTTAAGTTTAGATTACTGACTTTTGTCATAGCTGTCAACATTTTCCTTGAAAATTTTCAAGAAAATAACAGGCGATTACATGAATTTGTCAAAATCGCCCGAATACCTCTTTCCTATGCCTGGGAACATATAAAATTGCCGGCGAATGTTCAGCTGCCGGCAATTTAAACGTCAATTTTATCCTCCTTGCTGCCTTCGCTTGCTTTCCTCCAGCAATTCATCCATCGCGGATAAAGTATCTATATCAGGAAGGATATCGTTTAGCACAGTTTCATGCACCGGCTTATCCTCCTCGGTTGATTCTTGCATAACAAAGCTTAGCAGCATATACCAGTGTCTCAGCCTATTGATATGTTCCCGATAGGCCGGGGAGCCTTTTTTCAGCGGAGGCTGACTGCCTTCGCTTATAAATGTAAAAAAGTTGATTGTATGCAGAGGGCGGGCCGGACTGTTTACAATGATCGTCAAGTCCAATGAGTCCACATTCTTTTTCTTTTTTTCAGCCGGCTGCGCACCGCCGATGAATGTGCCGTCTGCCTTGGAAATAAAGCCCTCCAATAGGGAACGGGCTGTTTGGGATTGGCTTGATTTGGTTCCTAAGGATACCCCGTCTTCTGACATTTCCACCGCCAAAATATCAGAGTAATCGTATTCAAATGCTTCATATGCCATTCCCGCCAGGGCTGCTGAAGTATCCGGATTTTCAGGCGCCCATATACAAATCCGTTTTGCCTGTTCGTCCACGGCGATTTTCGTCAATTGGTTGGATGAGATGAATGTCTGCCCCGCTTTGAAGTTGCCGGTTTTCGGTTTCAGATTTTCCAGTTGTTTCGAAAGTTCTTCTCTATTTCTTTTGATGCCTTTAGAATATTTGAGAAAAGATATGAGATTGAGGAAGAGGGTAGGGATTATGCAAAGCCATCCTATCCATGCATAGCCTTTTATGAAAAAAATGATGGAAGCGAAGACCGCCAAAATCGACGTCATACATCCGAAACCCATTTTGTCATTTTGCAAATCAGAAGCAGCCATATGTAAACCTCCTTTGTAAAAATTACGGTTTACTGGATAAAAGGTTTCTGAACAATAAAAAATAGTCCGTTTTTCCTGTTGAACCCAAAGAAAAAGGCTGCCGACACCTTAGTAAGAAAGTCGGATATGCCCCTACATTTTCACTATTCAAATCTCTCGTGATAAAATGACTGCAGGGATAGGGGGACAGGCCCCCTGGTGCAGGGAGTGATAATAAAAGATGGAAGAAGACATTCGTGAGCTGGAATTAAGGGCAATTCTTGAAGCATCTAACGATAATATTGTGATCACGGATGGGCAGGGGAAAGTGTTGAGGAGCAGTCCCAACTGTCAATTCATTTACGGAATGAAAAATGAAGAGTTAATTGGTAAGACGGTGGACGAACTGGAAAAGATGGAGGTTTTTTCACCTTCAGTCACCAAAAGGGTGCTTCAGGAGAAAAAAGAAGTCCAAGTCATGCAGCATACGCTGACGGGCCGCTCCGTCATGGCAACCGCCCTGCCCGTGTTTGACGAAAGCGGCGAAATGATAAGGGTCATCAGCTTTTCCCATGATCTGACCGAGCTCAGGCAGATCAAAGAAGATTACGAAGAACTGCGGGCAAAGATGGAATATTATCAGTCGGAAATCCAGGAGTTACGGGATAAGGAACAGCATACAGATGGCATTGTGCTAAAAAGCAAGGAGATGAATAATGTCTGGCAGCTTATTCAAAGGGTGGCTCCGTCTGATGCGACCGTTATGTTTCTGGGGGAATCCGGAGTCGGGAAAAATGTTTTTGCAAGGGCTATTCATGAAAAAAGCAATCGGAGCAAGGAAGCTTTTATTGAAGTAAACTGCGGCGCTATTCCGGAATCGCTTTTTGAATCCGAAATGTTCGGATATGAGAAAGGTGCTTTTACAGGGGCGAACAGGGAAGGGAAACCAGGCCTCATAGAGCTGGCCAATAAAGGGACGTTGTTTCTGGACGAAGTGGGAGAGCTGCCGTTAAACCTTCAGGCCAAGCTGCTGAAAGTGATTCAGGAGAAAAAAATGACAAGGGTTGGCGGGACGCAGCCCAAACAGATCGATTTTCGAATCATCGCTTCTACGAACAGGGATCTGGCAGAGATGGTGAAGGAAGGGACATTCCGCGAAGATCTTTTTTACCGGCTGAATGTTGTGCCGATTACCGTTCCTCCTTTAAGGGAGCGGAAGGATGACCTGCTGCAGTTATGCGAGTATTTTCTTGGGATGTTCAATGAAAAATACGGAACGGATAAAGTGCTTCATGCGACGACGATCCATGAAATGCTCGACTATAGCTGGCCGGGAAACGTCAGGGAACTGGAAAATTTAATGGAGCGCCTCGTGATTACGACAGAAAATCGGATCATTTATCCAAGCGCCCTTCCGTTTCATACGAAGGAGGCCCGTTCAGTTGCTGATGAACAGGAAGCAGAAGAGATCCCCGAGCAGGCGGAAAATCTCCAGGAAGCAATCCAAAACGTGGAAATCCGTTGGCTGAAAAGGGCATACAGACAATATAAAACTACGTATGAAATGGCTGACTATCTCGGGATCAGCCAGTCGAGCGTTGTCAGGAAGCTTCAAAAATACGGAATTAATTCATAACCGAATCACAATCCGCATTTGCATCAATAATCCGTTTGTTGATGCAAATGCGGATTTTTTTCTCGCTGTTTAAGAAAGTTTCTATACGGAATGATGATGTGATATGTCCAGCTTCAGGCGCCATCGGCGCAAGGATTAAGCCAATCGCTGATGAAGGCAAACTACGCCTTCGGAAGCGTAGTCTAGCTTTACGCCTAAGGCTGCGCGCCTTGCGCTTTTCTTAGAAAATCCAAAAGGAACAAAAGGAATAGGATTTTATAGTTGGCACGTTTTTTGCTTCGTATAAAAACAGAAACATCTGCAGAATGGATTTTAGGAGGAATATTATATGTATAAACCGAAAGACTCATCACAATCTCCCCGTTTCGTAGGAAACAGGACTTTTATGAGATTAGAGCAGGTCAGAACGACTGACGATATAGATTTCGCTGTACTTGGCGTTCCTTTTGACACGGCAGCATCCAACCGGACAGGACAGCGGTTCGGCCCCCAGCATATTCGTGATTTTTCCGTCCTTCTCCGTCCCTACAATCCGGATATGGATATTGATATATTCGAATATTGCTCAGGGGTCGACTACGGGGATATCAACGTCATTCCGGGAAATGCGCTCCGCACTTATGAAAGCATGGTCGAAGGACTGACGCCGCTGCTTGAGAAAAATGTCATCCCTGTCATTATGGGGGGAGACCATTCGATCACATTGGGCAACCTTCGTGCTTTCCATAAAAGATACGGCAAAATCGCGCTCGTCCATTTTGATTCCCATGGCGACACTTGGGAGCATTACTACGGCGAAAAATATATGCACGGAACCCCGTTCAGGCGTGCAGCCGAGGAGGGGCTCCTCGATATGGAGCATTCCATCCAGGTCGGCATGAGAGGACCGCTTTACGGACCAGGAGACATCGAGGATGCAAGAGATCTTGGCTTTGAAGTCATTCCGATGAAGGAAGTCCGCCAAATCGGTTTCGAAAACGTCATGAAAAGAATCCATGAACGCGTGAAGGACCGCCCGGTATTCGTCACTTATGACATCGATTTCGTTGACCCGGCCTTTGCGCCTGGTACAGGTACGCCTGAAGTCGGAGGTCCGACAAGCTACGAGGCACTGGAATACGTCCGTGGACTGGACGGGCTCGATGTTGTCGGATTTGACCTGGTGGAAGTGCTTCCGGCTTATGATGCCAACGAAATCACTGCTGTGCTGGCATCGGCAGTTATTTATGAAATGATTACACTCATTGCCCTGAAAAAAAGGCGGCAGCAGGAGAAGGAGAACTCCCGGAATTAACTTCCGGCAAGCTTTGTCGTCATGATTGTAGCTTCCCTTGCAACGAATCCGGGAGAAAAGTTGAATATCGACACCGAAGAAATGTAAAAAACGAGGCGGGGAGTCCGCCTCGTTTTTTATTCAAAATAAGATTCCAATCCATTATAAATGCTGTTTGAAACAAGTTCCTGGTATGAATCTGTCGTAACATATTGTCCTTCCTGGGGGTTGCTCAAATAGCCGAGTTCAAGCAAAGCTGCCGGCCTGCTGTTTTCCCTGATCACATGATAGTCGCCAAAGCGCGTTCCCCGGTTGTTCAGAGACAGTGACTCGTCGAGTGTTTGATTGACATTGCTGGCAAGGTCGTACTGGTATCCGTGGTGATAATACGCAGTGACTCCGTTCGCATCAGGGTTTGTGGAGCTGTCGTAATGTACGCTGATGAATGCATCGGCATTGCTGTTGTTTGCAGCTGAAGCACGCGAGTCGAGAGTGACGTACTGATCATCTTCCCGCGTTAAAATGACATTCGCCCCTGCTGCATTTAGTTTTTGTTCAAGACGCTTCGCCGTTTTCATCGTCAGCTGTTTCTCGGATACGCCTGTATCGTTGGCTGCTCCCGGATCATGGCCGCCATGCCCCGCGTCAAGAACGATTGTTTTTCCGGCAAGTCCCGGGGCTTGACTTACTGATTTTGCAGCCGGATTCACGGTTGCCGATGTATTTTTGCCGGATGAAACGACCCAGCTCGCCACATATGCCTCCCTGCCGCTTGCCAGCGTAATTTTGTACCAGTCGCCTTCCTGCCCGGTAATCGGATATCTTTCTCCCGGCGAGCCTTTTGTTATAACAGGGGCTGACGTATCAGCGCCGGCCCGGAGATTGGTCTGGTCGGTAGAAATATAGGCGAATCCATTGGCTCCGGAAGACTCGCTTTTATTTGCACTTGCTTCGCCGGAAAATTGGATGTATTGCCGGCTTACCCAGGCGCTTTGATTGCGGTATGTAATGTTCGCCCAGCCGTTGCTTTCACTCGTTACTGCCACCTGGTCTCCTTTATGTAATTTGCCGATAATGCCGGCGGATAGGGAAGGGCTGTTTCGGACATGGACATGATCGGCTGAAACTGTACCCATTTTGGCTTCTCCAGTGTTTTGAACGCCATTTCCGACAATATATCCGGCAACCCAACCTGTGCGGCCGCCCGGTAGTTGAACCTCATACCAACCGAATTTTTCCTGCAGTACTTGAAATTGTTCGTTCCTGTCTGCTTGCGCAATGACACTGGCCGTATTGGACGGCTCGCTGCGAATATTCGCCTTATGGACTGCGATCTGAATGGTGCCTGCTGCTTCAGCTGTAATATGATTTGTATGCAAAAAAACAAGGAGCAGCGAAGCAAGGCAGAATATCGATTTTTTTATCATAACCACCGCCTTTTTCCAAGATAGTGCCCATTTTAGCATTTTTTGTCATTTTTTGGTGTTATCCAGTCTAATATTTCAATAATTGAGAAAAAAGTCTTGTGGATTGTAATAAAACTATTGAGTCGGGCTTTTTTTTAACTGAGTAAGAAAGTATAGGATGCTTTAGCTTTAAAATTTTGAACAAAGCCTTTTGTTGTCAGCTTCGACGGACAGGAGGTCCTAGTGCCGCCGGCGCCACAGGACGTGGCGCTTTAAGGCGGCCAGTGCCTATCGACTAGCAGACTTCACACCTGGTGTGCTCCTGCGGCGTAGCCTATTCGAGGATGTTTGGCGAACATCATAGCAAAGCTGCACGACGCCAACTCGAGGAAGCATCACCCGAGGCCATTTCAAGTAGTAGCTTTCCTACGATAAGTCAACACCGGCTCCGACGGACAGGACGTCCTAGTGCAGGCGAAGCGACAGGACGTCGCTGCTGAAGGCAAACTACGCCTTCGCAAGCGTAGTCTAGCTTTGCGCCGATAAGCAGGCACTCTCCGCCTTTCCTTATCCTTTATCTCGTCGGAGGCACTCCAGTGTCTAGCTTCAGACGGCAGGGGCTCGAGGTCGCTTGTCGCCCCTAAACGGCCGTCTTCCGCATTTCAGTCTATACGTCGATGGGCAAGGCGCTTGTGCTTTTCTTAAATGCACAAGATTATCAACCTTAAGTACGATTGGTTATTTCCTATTCTTCCAAATGATAGTATAATAGTCCTAATCATCTCTGTTCATTAAAAGGAGTGCAGCCTCTCTTGAAAAAAAATTTCAGACTGCAGCTAACCTTGATTATGATAGCGTTCTCCATTTTCATATCGCTGGTAGTCGCTTTAATCAACCAGGAAAAGATCAGGAACAAACTGTTTGATGAACATGAATTGAAGCTTAGCATGATTGAAGATAATATACTGAGTTCTTTGAATTCCATCGACAAGGCGTATATGCTGTTTGACAAGGACATGGCGAAAATGATGGAAGAGAATTCGAAGGAATTGATTTCTTTATATGAAAAAAAACCGGATTTTGATAAATGGGATTTTAACAGTTTAAAAGAGAAATATAAAATGGATGTATACATCCTCGATAACCGGAATGTCGTTGTATACAGCAGTGAAAAAGATGATATCGGCCTTGACTTTCGCGCTTGCTGCGCCAATTTCTCCAATTTGCTGAACCAGCGGCGGCACGGAGGTACATTTACACACGATGGCATGGATATAGCGCAAAGCAGCCGGGAAATAAAGAAGTTCAGCTATATGCCTACACCGGACAGGAAATATATGATTGAACTGGGTGTTTCTTTGGAAGACGGCGAGATTTTTAAACACTTCAACTTTTTACAAGTCGAAAAGGAATTGGAAGAGCGGTTTTCCATGGTTGAGTCCATCAAGGTTTACAATAGCGGCGGATTTATCCTGGGGAGTTCCAAGAAAGGCGAAGACGATCTAAGGAATTCGACAGATAAGTGGGAAACATTCCGAAAAGCCTTGAAATCTGGAAAAACCAAAGAGACAGAACAGGAGATGAATGGGAGAAAAGTTACATATCATTATGTGCCGTATAAGGCCGAGGAACAAAGAGGATATTCCACCAGCCGGGTTGTTGAAATCGCTTATAATAAAGATGATTTGAACGATGCGCTAAACCAAAGCCTCAGGGAGTTTTTCATCCAGCTTTTTGTCATTTTCATTGCAGCCATCATCATTTCGCTCATCATTGCCCGGCAGGTGGCAAGGCCGATGTATCTCGCTTTCCATGATCCTTTGACGGGGCTGAACAATAGAGCGTCTTTTGAGGAACTGGTCAAAGAATATCAAGGGAAAAAGAAAGGCAATCTCGCATTGATGATGATAGACCTTGATAATTTCAAAATGGTGAATGACAGCTTGGGCCATACCGAAGGAGATAACATGCTCAAAGCAGCAGCCCACGAAATCCTTGTAACCGCAGGAAAAGAAAACCATGCCGCCAGATTGGGCGGTGATGAATTTGTCGTGATCTATCCGGACATCAAAGAAGAGGAATTGAAAAAGGCCGCTTCCGAGCTTATTGAACGAATGCGGCGGCGGTTCCGGGATATCCGCGAAACGAATCATATTGACATAACCATCAGCGTCGGCATCGCGATGGCAAATGACGAAGATGATGTTGAGAGTCTTTATGATAAAGCGGACCGTGCGCTTTATGAATCAAAGGGAAATGGGAAAAATCAATATAATATTTATAAGATGAGCAGTTAAAAAAGTGAGGGGTCCCGGCTCCTCGCTTTTTTGCTTTAGTATAAAGTTAAAATGACCGGAACACGGGATTGCGAAGCATTTCTACTTCGTCGCTCTGATATTTTTGAAAGGGAATAAAACGAATTTGCTTTTCCCGATAATCCGGTCCCTCTCAATGAAGCCGAGGGAAAATCCGAGCCTGCTGCGGCTGTCAATGCTGTTGAAGCGGTTATCCCCCATGACAAAAAAGCTGTTTTCGGGAACAGTGATCGGCCCGAAGTCTTCAGTCAGATTGGTGCCTTTTTCTTTTGCAGCTTTCATATTTTCTTTAAGATAAGGTTCCTTCACCAGCTGCTCATTGATAAATAGCTGGTCATCTTTCATTTCAATGATGTCGCCGGGAAGCCCGATGGCTCTTTTTACATAATTGGTTTTTCGGTCATCCCCTTTGATGATGACAATATCGCCTCTATTTACGTCACCTGTCCAAGAAATCGTTTTACTGACGATGATTCTTTCATGATCATGGAGTGTCGGCTCCATTGAAGCTCCGTCAACAATCATCGGAGAAAACAGGAAAGTCCTGATGACAATCACCAGCCCCAAGGCAAGCAGGATGGGTGGAATCCAGCTGGCTATACTCTTCGAACTTCGTATATTTTCCATACTCATACCTCTTAATTCTCTCTTTGTATCATTATTTTCTCTGAAAGCCGCTTTTCTTGCAACAGATAGCTGGAATATATTTCTTGTGTTGAGATATTTCGATGTTTTTGTAGAATGATAGTATGTCTTTTTTGAAAGGTTGATTTGAATGTGGGAAGATTTTAAGAAGTTTGCCGTTCAAGGAAATGTATTGGATTTGGCTGTCGCCGTTGTGATCGGCGGTGCCTTTGGAAAAATTGTTTCCTCATTGGTAGAAAATATCATCATGCCGCTTGTCGGGGTGCTTCTCGGAGGCTACAGTTTTGAAAAATTGTCCGTTAAAATAGGGGATGTTGTGATTGAATACGGCATATTTATCCAAAGTGTTGTTGATTTCTTAATCATTTCAATGTCCATTTTCATTTTTATTAAGCTGCTGGCCAAATTGAAAATCCAGAAAGAAGAAGAAAAGACGGAGGAAGAGCCGAAAGTTGATCCGGAAATTGAACTGTTGTCTGAAATCAGGGATCTCCTGCAGGATCAAAAAAGAGTGAGAGACACGGAATAATACAAACAACCACGCGAAATCTTCACGTGGTTGTTTTGATTTGAACTTTTATTCCGCTTTTGACGCCTGGATTTCCATGTTGATTTTTACTTCATCGCTGACAAGCACTCCGCCTGTTTCGAGGGGAGCATTCCATGTCAAGCCGTAGTCGCTTCGTTTGATTTTCCCCTCTACGCTGAAACCGGCTTTTTGCGCGCCGCTCATAGGGTCTTTCACCACACCGCCGGATGTTACGGTGAATGTTTCGGGTTTTGTCACGCCGTGCATGGAAACATCACCTGTTACAGCGTAATCGTCGCCTTGCTTTTCAATGGAAGTTGAAGTGAAAGTAAGTTTCGGATATTTTTCCACTTCAAAAAAATCGGCGGAACGGAGATGGTTATCACGATCCTCGTTTCCTGTGTCAATGCTTGCAATGTCAATGGTAAATTGAATTTTTGCAGTTGTGAGATCTGCAGGGTCCGCCTCAATTTCAGCATCAAAATCCCTGAATGCTCCTTTAACCCTGGAAATCATCATGTGGCGGATTGAAAATTCAATTTCACTGTGTGCTTTATCAAGTGTCCATGTAGAATTGGCCATCTTTGTTACTCCTCCTCATTAGGTTACTTTTAGTAAGTTTATATATTTATTATAGTTGGTGTTTCTTTGTTTGTAAAGCATCTTTTTGACAAGGCACGATATTCAATTGATAATCACATTAACGGATATTTTGCCAAAGGAGTGAGGGATTATGCGCATGGTTGATATGATTGAGAAAAAGAGAAACGGACTGAACCTTACGCCCGAGGAAATTCGGTTTGTAATAGACGGTTACATAAAGGATGAAATCCCTGATTACCAGATGTCTGCTTTTTTGATGGCTGTCTATTTCCAGGGAATGACGGCGGAAGAGACGGCGGAACTGACAATGGCCATGGCGGAATCGGGGGACCAAATCGATTTATCCAAAATTCACGGAGTCAAGGTCGATAAACATTCCACAGGAGGAGTGGGAGATACAACCACTTTGATTTTAGCGCCGCTTGTAGCTGCGGCCGGTGTTCCGGTAGCGAAAATGTCCGGGAGGGGGCTTGGCCATACAGGCGGAACGATCGATAAGTTAGAAGCGGTACCGGGTTTTCACGTGGAAGTATCCGAGGAGCAATTCATCGGCCTGGTGAATAAAAATAAACTGGCGGTTGTCGGCCAATCCGGCAATCTCGCACCGGCTGACAAAAAAATTTACAGTCTGCGTGATGTGACCGCAACCGTCAATTCAATTCCTCTCATTGCAAGCTCCATCATGAGCAAAAAAATTGCGGCTGGTGCGGATGCCATTGTGTTGGATGTAAAAGTGGGATCCGGCGCTTTTATGAAAGAGATGAAAGATGCCCAAGACCTTGCTTCCACTATGGTTGAAATCGGGGAACAGGTCGGAAGAAAAACAGCCGCAGTGATTTCTGATATGAATCAGCCGCTTGGATATGCAGTCGGAAATGCGTTGGAAGTGAAAGAAGCGATCGATACATTGAAAGGGAACGGCCCCGCTGATTTGTATGAGCTGTGCCTCGTTCTTGGCAGCAAGATGGTTGTCCTTGCGGGAAAAGCGCAGACAGAGGCGGAGGCGCGCGCCATGCTGGAGGAAGCCATCGAAAACGGAAAGGCGCTCGAGGTTTTCAAAACCTTTTTATCGGCGCAAGGCGGGGATGCTTCGGTTGTAGACCATCCGGAGAAGCTGCCTGACGCCAAGTATAAGATCCCGGTTTTATCAGGGGCGGCCGGTTTCGTTGAAGGAATTGCCGCTGATGAAATCGGGACAGCAGCCATGCTTCTTGGGGCGGGCCGCGCTGCAAAGGATTCAGTGATCGACTTGAGCGTCGGCATTGTTCTACGTAAAAAAATCGGGGATGAAGTGAAAAAAGATGAACCGATTGCAATCATCCACAGCAACATAGAAGATGTCGCGGTTTCTGCAAGGAGAGTCTTAAAGGCATATAAGATTTCAAGTCGCCGTCCTCCAGCTGCTCCTTTGATCAAAGGGTGAACCCTTCCGAAATTAAGCCGTTCATGATATGATAAATGATAGAGATTCTCAATTACAACTTGGGGGTAATGTATAAGTGCTTGCGACAAACTCGATTGCGGATATCATTCGTAACAGAACTTCTGTAAAAACAGGTTTTATCGATAAAGAAGTGAGCCAGGAGCTCGTTTTATCGCTGCTGGAGGAAGCTGTTTGGGCGCCCAACCATAAAAACCGGGAGCCGTGGCGGTTCATCTTCGTTTCAGAAGACCGGAAGGATGCTTTTATCGAGGCGGTCCTGGAGTGCCAGGAGCCTGCCAAACATGCTGCGACAAGAAGGAAATTTGAAGAGGTGCCTGCATTTTTAATCGCGGTGATGAATGCCGACCCGCGCCAAAAAGTGTGGGAAGAGGATTTTGCTGCAACAAGCTGCCTGCTGCAGAACTTCCAGCTGCTTGCCTGGGAAAAAGAATTGGGCGTCTGCTGGAAAACGCCGGCTCACATCCATGATCCGAAATTCCGATCAGCCATTGGAGTGGAGCCGGGCGAAAAAATCGTCGGTGTTTTGCACCTTGGCTATTTTGATAAAGAGATCGTTGGCCGGAGAAAGCGGGAAAGGACGAATCCTGCCGATAAAATGACAGCATTTTAATTGATTTGGGGCCTGTCCCCCGCTGTATTAACGTATTAACGCGTTAACGCACCGGGGGCCTGGCCCCAAATTTTTTACATTGACACGCCCCTTCTTTTTTTATATAGTTTATGGGGTCAACTATTAAAGGGGAGAATTAATTTGGATAATAATCAATTCATTTTCGAGCGGTTCATGAGTATTATGCTGCACGGACGAAAGGGGATGTCGACCCTTGTGCCGGAACAGCTTTTACAGGAATTGTCCCTTGAACAATTTACACTCATCCGTATGGTTTACAGAAACGGGCCGATCCGCGCTTCTGAATTGGCCGATCTGCTTTTTGTACATAGAAGCGCCATTACAGTACGGGTCGATAAGCTAGTGAAAAAAGGTTTGCTGGAACGTGAAAGGGATGAAGGGGACCGCAGAAATGTATATTTGAGGGTTTCTGAAAAAGGAAAGGAGTTTTACCGGACACTTGAAGGCAAAATCAACGAATTTGTTGAAGCGATTATTCGTGATATCCCAAAGGGAGAGATGGAGAATTTCTTAAATGTATTTGAGAAAATTGCCACTTATATTGAGAAATACGAAGGAGAAAAACAATGAGAACCATTTTACGTTTCAGGTGGGTTGTTTTAGCCTTATGGATCGTTGCGGCTGTTGCTTTGATCATCAAATCACCGGATATGAACCAGCTTGTCAGAGATAAAGGACAGCTTGCAATCGCAGACGGCTACCCTTCTTCGGTTGCATCAGATATTATCGACAAACATTCATCGGAAGAAGCAGGCACCGAAGCGTTCATCGTTGTATTCCATGATGATAAAAAACTGTCCGATTCACAGCTTAAAAATATCCATGCAACGATAGGCCATTTGGAAAAGAAAAAATCCGAACTGGGCATCAGCGACATTACCTCCCATTTTGATGACAAGGAATTGGAGAGCCAGCTTGTCTCAAAAGACGGCAATACCGTCATCGCATTGGTTGATGTCAAGATGGGCGGCAGAGAAGTAAAGGATGTCCGCAGTCCCTTGGAAAAGGAAATAAAAACAAAGAACGTTGACACATACATGACAGGGAATTCGCTGATCAATGAAGATGTGATCATCAGTTCTGAAAAAGGCCTGAAAAAAACGGAAGTGATCACAGTCATCTTTATCATGGTCGTCCTGCTTCTTGTTTTCAGGTCGGCGGTCGCTCCGTTCGTGCCGCTGTTGACGGTTGGAATGACGTACTTGGTGAGCTCGACAGTTGTGGCATTTTTGGTGGATAAGCTGGATTTCCCGGTCTCCAATTTTACACAGACATTCATGGTAGCGGTACTGTTCGGTGTCGGAACAGACTACTGTATCTTGCTGCTGAGCCGCTATAAAGAAGAATTGTCGGCAGGGCAGGATATTCCGTCCGCCATTGCAGCCACTTATAAGACCGCCGGAAAAACGGTCATTTACAGTGCGGTTGCCGTTATGATCGGTTTTGCTTCGATCGGCTTTGCGACATTCAAGCTGTATCAGTCCGCGGTAGGAGTTGCAGTCGGTGTTTTAGTGTTGATGATCGCATTGTTTACGCTTGTTCCGTTTTTTATGATGACATTGAAAAAGGCTCTTTTTTGGCCGGTTAAAAAAGACATTTCCCACAAAGAAAGCCGGATTTGGGGATGGATGGGGAACCTTGCGATTACCCGCCCTCTGATTGCCCTGGGGATTGTGGCCATATTTACCGTTCCGCTTCTAGTCAGTTATGACGGCGACCTTTCTTTTAACTCGCTGGACGAAATCGGCGATGAATACGAGTCTGTCAAAGGATTCAATATCGTGGCTGACAGCTTCGGGCCTGGCGAGATCATGCCGATTCAAGTGGTACTTGAAAACGATGATTCGATGAAATCGAAAGAGTATTTGACGCTGATCGAGTCAATCGGAAATGATCTTGATAAACTGGATCATGTAGAAAAGGTCCGCAGTGTCACGCGGCCGACAGGCGATAAAATCGAAGAGATTTACGTGAAAAAACAGGCGGATGAACTTGGAAAAGGGATCGGAGAAGGAACGGAAGGCATATCAAAGATCAAGGATGGGCTGAATGAAGCGGCTTCCTCCATCAAAGATTCCAAGCCGGAAATGGAAAAAGCAACGGCGGGCATCGGCGATTTGACAGCCGGAACAAAAGAGCTTCAATCAGGTGTCGGCCAATTGCAAAACGCGTTGAGTGAAATTGAAAAAGGGATCCGGCAAGGTACATCCGGTGCGGGCGAATTGAAAAAAGGGGTGGCGCAGGCGAGCAGCCAGGCAGCGGAACTTCAGTCAGGAACCCGGGAATTGCTGAACGGGTATAAGGAAGCGCAATCCGGGCTTGAAAAACTGATCACTGAATACGGAAAAGTGCCTGCAGGTCTGGAGGAAGCCCAGCAGCAGCTTGCTGGTCTAGGGGAACCGCTTGGCAAGCTGGTTCAGAATCACCCAGAAATTGCCGGTGATCCAAATTTGGCTGATATCCAGTCGCGGATCGAAAATGCGACGAAACAGGTGGCCATAGCCGGTGGAACTGTTTCGGCTTTGAACGGAGAATTGGGCAAGGTCCAATCAGGCTTGGCAACGGCAAACGGGCATCTGTCTGAAGTCGTTGAAGGCTTAGGCCAATTTTCGGCAGGTCTGAAAGAAGTGGAAAAAGGATTGGGCGAATTGGAATCAGGCTTGGGGCAAGCGACATCAGGCCAGCATCAGGTCGTTGAAAAAATCCCTTCCATTGCAGCAGGCATGGGAGAAATTGCAGACGGCCAGGAAAAACTTCAATCCGGATTCGGACAGATGGGCGATCAGCTTGATCAATTGGGCGACGGCCTATCACAAAGCACTGACGGGCTTGGAAAAATTGAAGACGGGTTCGGAGAAGCGAAAAAGCATCTGGACGACATAGCGGAAGATACAGATTTGCAGCAATCCGGCATTTATATTCCGGATCAACTGCTGGCGGACAAAGATTTTCAGCGCGTGTATGACATTTACATGTCCGCTGATGGAAAAATGACGACTATGGATATCGTGCTTGATTCCAATCCATATGCGAAGCGGTCCATGGATATGATTTCAAGCATTGAAGATACAATTGCAAACGCAACGAAAGATACGAAGCTCGAACAGGCGAACGTCGGAATCGGCGGCGTCACAAGCATGAACCGCGACCTGGAGTCCATGTCCGACTCGGATTATACGAAAACCGTCACCTTTATGATGGTCGGAATCGTCCTGATTTTGGTTGTGTTGCTGCGATCACTCGTCATGCCGGTGTATATCATTGCATCGCTTCTTTTAACCTATTATTCTTCCATCGCCATGACCGAAGTGATTTTTGTCAATATACTTGGCTATCCGGGCATCAACTGGGTCACGCCGTTTTTCGGCTTCGTCATTTTGATCGCTCTAGGCGTCGACTACTCCATCTTTCTGATGGACCGCTTTTCAGAATATAAGGAGCTGGATGTCAAAACAGGCATCATCCTCGCCATGAAAAACATGGGCACCGTCATCATGAGCGCTGCCGTCATCTTGGCGGGAACCTTTGCGGCCATGCTGCCTTCGGGCGTTCTGTCGATGCTGCAGATTGCTACTTTAGTATTATCTGGTCTATTATTCTATGCCTTGGTGATTTTGCCGCTGTTTGTTCCAGTATTGATTAACATGTTGGGGAAAGCGAATTGGTGGCCATTTATTGCCAGAAAAAGTGATGAGTAAGGAGGAAAACCGGGAGAGCGGATGATGCTTTCCCAGTTTTTTACTGGACGTCCTCGGTAGTTTGTATCTGGATTGGCGGCACTATCCACGATTCGGATTTTCGGACGGGAGCACCCCCTACAATCCTTCCAAAAAAGTTAAAATTTTATTATGAAAAAGCCGATGCCCCTCGCTGTTCGGATGCAGGCCGTCCGGCATAAAGGCGGAAATGAAAACAGGATTTTTCGCATAAATGCCGCCTTCTGAGTACATGTCTTTGCACGGGATTCCATAAAAGCCCGTCACTTCTTTGATCGCTTCGGCATACTGCTTCAATGTTTCGCCCCTGCTGTTCCAGTCGCCCTCGCTTTCTCTCCATCTGGGCAGAGGAGTAATGGCGCCCAATATCTTTGTCGGATATTTTTTGATCAATGCCTCAAAAAACAGATGCAGGGACCCGTAAAAAGAATCGTTATTCTTGTCTTGAAAAACGCCAAGAGGCTTGCTGCCAAGGCGAAAATCATTCGTCCCGCCGAACACGGTAATGTAATCCGCATCAGGCGGCGTTCTCTGAAGCCTTTCCAAAAAGCTTTCCTTCACAGTGAACCCTGATCCTGAAACACCGTAATCCAGCACTTTGCATCCAGTCTTCTCCCTTATATATTCATGATATTTTTTCGTTTTGGGATGATGCTGCTTATCCGTGATGCTATCGCCGATAATGAGCCAGTTTTTGCCTGTCAAATTGTATTTCCGATTTTTAAACATCCATTCAACTCCCCTCCCGTTTTGTATACCCGTTATGTACAACTATATATTAAAATGGAAAAGTGAGGTGGAGTTATGCGTATTGGATTGGTCAGGCATTTCAAGGTAATCACGGAAAGAATCAAAGGAAAGGGCACGGCAGTTTCTGGATTTTATTAAGAAAAAAGAAGAGAAGAATATTTTAATAGTATCGCACGGCTTTTTCCTCTATGTCCTTGCGAAAGAGCTTGAAAAGCAGGGATATGCGGGTGCGCGGAAAAGAAGATTCGAAAATGGGAGGCTCTACATATATGAAAAGGAGCAAACGTAATACTGCGATGCTCCTCTTTCCTAGGCATTCTTTTTAAACGGCGCCCACCAGTTCAAGTCGCCAAGCAGTTTCGTGAGTGACGGCACTAATACCATCCGTACGATCGCAGCATCCATAAATATGGCAATCCTAACGCCCAACTGCTGCATCGGAACCTCCCCCGGTAAAAGTAAAGGTACCCACAAAAGCGGGAATCACTCCGCCGTTTCTTTCCTGCCCAAGAGTGATTCCCTTTCCTCTGCTTCAATCGCTTCTTGTTTTCGGAAGAATGATTCCCTTGCGCTTGCTTCATCCGGGAAAAAGGAGGAAGCGCCGATTTTTTCATATAAGCCGCTTTTCTTGAACAAGTCGATGCCCCAATCCGGCAACCCTGAAACAAGGACTGTACTGCCGGCTTTTTTAATATTATCAATGATCAGCGCCAGCTTATCCTCGCCTGTCGCATCAATCATCGTTACATACTGCATGTCGAGCAGGATCACCCGGGGCATTCTCCTGATCGAAGCCATGAGGGAATGTTCGAAGCTCTGTGCGGTTCCGAAAAATAACGGTCCCCTGATGGTGAACTTCTTCATTTGAAAATGTGCTGTCAAATCCAATGATTCCTGCCGCTGTCTTTGGATGTCGACCGGGTCGTCGATTTGAAGCTGTTCGCTTTTCTTTTTTACAAAAGACAGGACCGCTAGCAAGAGGCCGACTTGGACAGCAACGGTCAAGTTTATGAACACAGTCAGAAGAAAGGTAACGGCAAGAACCAATGAGTCGCTCGTCCTCAATTGCAATATTTGTTTAAATGATTTGTATCCGCTCATATTCCATGCCACAAGCATGAGAAGCGGCGCCATGGCTGCCAGTGGAATATAAGAAGCATAGGGCGCAAGTAAAAGCAGCGTCAAAAGTACGAAAACACTGTGAATGACTCCGGACAGCGGGCTTACTGCACCGGATTTAATGTTCGTTGCTGTACGGGCGATTGCTCCCGTGGCAGGAATTCCGCCGAACAATGGAGCAACGATGTTGGCAATTCCTTGTCCGAACAATTCACGGTTGGAATTATGCCTGTCTCCGGTCATCCCATCCGCAACTACTGCGGACAGCAATGATTCAATCGCCCCCAGTGCGGCGATGACCAGCGCAGGAGTGAACAACGTGCCGATTTTTGCCCATGTGATTTCCGGAAACTGCAGCTTGGGAAGAGACTGCGGGATGCCCCCGTACGCAGTGCCGACCGTTTCCACCTGTCCCGGAAAAAGAAGAGCCGCAAATATAGTGGGAATAATCAACCCCACAAGCAGCACGGGAACACGCGGGAAAATTCTTGGCACGAAAATAATGACAAGGAGACCGATGACAGCGGTCAGGATGCTATATCCGTTGACCACTCCCAAATGGCTGAAAAACTCCGCCATATTTTGGTGGAAATACTCATGACTGTCCAAATCCAAGCCGAAAAAGTTGCCGAGCTGTCCAGTGAAAATGATGACGGCGATACCCGTGGTAAAACCGATGGTAACGGACCTTGGAATGAAATGAACCAGATTTCCGAGTTTGAAAAAACTCATTGCCACAAGCATGACCCCGGCCATCAAGCCGGCGATCAACAAATCCTCGTAACCATATTGAAGTACTACGGCAAGCAAAATCGGAATGAAAGCCCCCGTAGGACCCGCGATTTGATAGCGGGAGCCGCCGAGCAAAGATACAATTAATCCAGCGATAATCGTCGTGTAAATACCGTATTCAGGCTTAACGCCGGAAGCCATGGCAAAAGCCATCCCAAGAGGAATGGCTACGATACCGACAGTGATCCCAGAAATGAAATCTTTGCGGAGGCTTGCAGGCTGGTAATCGCGAAATCGATCATCAGCAAACAAACAGCAACACCTCTATATATTTATTTCCGAAAAACTAAAAGAAAAAATGAATGGTATTTGTATATCTATACTTATTATACTCCTGTATTATGCGAAAATCAATGCAGTATTTTTAATAAACATACAGTCTATTGAATAAACGAAAGGCCTTTAAAAAGATAAAAAACTTGGAAGCGAAGAAGGGACCGCTTCCAAGTTTTTTACTGATTCTTTTTCTTTTTTTGTTGTTGAGCCTTTGTGCTGCGCTCAATGGCTCGGTTGGATCAATCTTTGCCCCGTAATCCTGCTTCTTTTCCGGGTTCATCCCTTCAATGTTGCTTTGTGTTCTTTTAGCCATCCTAATCACCTCCAATAATATTTTGTCAATTGCCCGATTCAAATATTCAATACAAAAGAATGCTGCACGCCAATTGTATGCTTTCAATAATATACAGGCATGTGAATCATTCATTTTTGTACAGGTTGACCATAGAATGATAAAAGTCAAATTGTTAAAGTAATAGTATGAAAGCGTTTAGATTGATATAATTGATGGATGAACGGCAAGACATCTTTGATTGATACAGAATGAACGAATGAAGGAGGAGTCAGACGTATGGAACGATATGTAAACTTTATTAATGGGGAATGGGTTCCTTCTGAATCAGGCGAATTCATCAAGAATACGAATCCGGTGAACGGCGAGGTGCTTGGCGAGGTGACCGTTTCCACCGCCAAAGATGTGGATCGTGCGGTTCAGGCCGCGAAGGAAGCACAAAAGAAATGGGCGCTTGTACCGGCTCCCGAACGTGCAGACGTTTTATATGAAGTGGCGTATTTGTTGAAAGAGCGCAAGGAGCAATTGGCGCAGGTCTTGACGAAAGAGATGGGGAAAGTCATAGCTGAAGCACGCGGTGAGGTGCAGGAAGCGATCGATATGGCTTTTTATATGGCAGGGGAAGGCCGCCGGCTGTTCGGGGAGACGGTTCCGTCCGAGTTAAGGGACAAGTTTGCCATGAGTGTCCGTGTGCCTGTGGGTGTGGCAGGATTGATCACGCCTTGGAACTTCCCGATCGCCATTGCCTCCTGGAAGTCTCTCCCGGCATTGGTTGCGGGGAATGCCGTTGTTTGGAAACCTGCATCCGAAACGCCATTTTTGGCAGCGGAATTTGTGAAAATTTATGAAGAAGCCGGGCTGCCAAAAGGGCTCCTCAACCTTGTGTACGGCTCGGGAAGCGTTGTCGGAAACGCCATTGTCGAGCATCCTGATATCGACCTTGTTTCGTTTACAGGATCAAATGAAGTCGGAGCCAAAATCAATGGCCGGGCCGGTGAACTGCTGAAGCGCACTTCACTTGAAATGGGCGGAAAAAACGCCGTGACGGTATTGGAGGATGCGGATCTGGATCTGGCGGCAGATGGAATCGTGTGGAGCGCCTTTGGTACGTCCGGACAAAGATGCACTGCCTGCAGCCGTGTCATCGTCCAGGAATCGGTCAAAGAAGCACTGGAACAGAAGGTTCTTGAGAAAATGAAGGACTTGAAACTTGGCGACGGTTTGGATGAATCTGTCGATGTTGGGCCTGTCATTAACCGTGATGCCCTTGAAAAAATTCACGAATACGTGAAAATTGGGAAGGAAGAGGGAGCGAAGCTCCTGGCAGGCGGGGAAATCGCCACAGAAAACGGATTGGATAAAGGAAACTTCTATCAGCCGACTCTTTTCACGGATGTCAGATCCGACATGCGGATCGGCCAGGAAGAAATTTTCGGACCGGTCGTATCTTTCATTCCTGTAAAAGATCTGGATGAAGCGATCGAAGTGAACAACAGTGTGAAGTTTGGGCTCTCCAGTTCCATTTTTACAGCTGACGTAAACAAAGTTTTCCGCGCTATGCGTGATTTTGATACAGGTATTGTCTATGTGAATGCAGGTACCACCGGTGCTGAAATCCACCTTCCGTTCGGAGGAACGAAAGGAACAGGCAACGGTCACCGCGATTCCGGCGTTGCCTCACTTGATGTATTCACCGAGTGGAGATCCGTCTACGTAGATTACAGCGGAAAAATCCAGCGTGCGCAAATTGATAATTATTAATAGAAAAGCGAAAGCGCCTGTCCATCGACGTACAGACTGGAGTGACTCTGACGAGATAAAGGAAACACGGCGATGCCGCAGGCGAGCCGATGTTGACTTATCGTAGGAAAGCAACTTACTTGGATTACCTCATGAGAAACTTCCCTGAGTCAGCTTCATGCAGCTTTGCGACGAGGTGAGCCAAACATCGTCGAATAAGCCTCGCCGCAGGAGCACATTAGGAGCGAAGTCTGCTAGTCGATAGGCGCTGGAGCTGGACAAATAGAAAAGCGGAGGGCGGCTGCCCAGGGGCGACAAGCGCTGGAGAAAAAACCAGTGAAGGCGCCCTTTGCCTTCATTGGTTTTTTTGAAGCGACCTCGAGCCCCTGCCGCCCGGAGCTGGACAATAGAAAAGCGAGAACGCCTGTTCATAGGCGCTGGAGCACGGCAGTACCGGAAAAATCCAATTTAGAAACAGCAGAAGGCCATTGGAGAGGAAATGTGGGTGCCTTCTGCCTTTTTTCACTTTAATAATGATGTCGAATCATATACAGTTTTGGCAATATTCAAATAAATTATTGACAAAAAATATAAATTGCAGTAAGTTAGTCCTAATCATACCACCTGGCCACCCGATGACCGGTTCTGTGTCTGTATTTATCGAAAAATTCCGAAGGGTTAAATTACTATTGCGTCATTTTATGATAATTTAAGGATCTTCTAACTGTTTGTAAGCGCATACATCCACCGTTTAGGGAGGTGGTTGCCCTTTTAAAACTAGCCGTTTGCCAGTGATATTTTAAAAAACAATAGGGGGAATTCAATGATGTTCAAAAGAAAAAGGCTTTCGCTTATCATGGCTGCTTTGTTGATGCTGGCGCTCATTCTGAGCGGCTGCGGTTCTGACGGCGGAGGAAAGAGTACAAGCAGTGATGGCGGCGGTTCCTCATCCGGAGGCGGAGGCGATACGATCAAAATCGGTGTATCCGTACCGACCACCGGACCGAGTGCAGCTGAAGGGAAGGACATGGCAAACGGAGCGGAAATGGCAGCCAAGCACATCAATGAAGCCGGAGGTGTCCTTGGGAAAGATATCGAACTGGTTATGGTCGATGATGCCTGTGATCCGCAGCAGGCCGTGACAGCAGCGAATAAGCTGGTCCAGGATGACGTCAGCATTGTTGTCGGACATTATTGTTCGGCTGCCGCCCTGCCTGCCAGCGGAGTGCTCCATAAAGCGGGAATGCCGACGATCATGGTTGCAGCCAATTCACCGCAGCTTCCTGAGCAGGGGTACAATAACCTTTTCTTCATCAACAGCATGGTTTTTGACCAGGGCAAAAGGGTCGCTGACTATTTAAAAGACAACAACATGGACAAATTGGCGCTTATTCACGATAATTCCGACTATGCGAGGGACACTGCCGACATTACAAAGGAATTGCATGAGAAAAACGGCGGGAAGGTAATCGCATTTGAAGCGATCAACCCGGAAGAGAAAGATTTTGGGGCATTGGCGACAAAGCTTAAATCCCTTAATCCGGACGCGACATATTTCACAGGCTTTTATAATGCCGGCGGATTGATCATGAAGCAGTTCAAACAAAAAGGTGTGAGCGGTCCGTTTATGGCGGGAGACGGCAATCCGACCGAGCCGTTCGTTGAAGTGGCCGGCGAAAAGGATGCGGAAGGCGTCATCCTTTCACAGGCGGTCACGATCAATTACGTTGATACTCCGGAAGCAAAGGCCTTTGTAAAAGAATACAAAGAAACATACGGAAACAATCCTTTGACGTTCGGCCATAGGCAATACGACGGAATCCGCCTGGCGGCTGATGCGATTGAACGCGTAGGTGACCCTGACGACAAAGAAGCGTTGATCAAGGCGTTGAGCGAAACGAAAGATTTTCCAGCCTTTGGAGAAACATACACGTTCAAAGAGGATGGGACAAGGGAAAACGCGGATTTCTTGCTGATCCAGCTCAACAATGGAAAATTTGAAATTGTAGAGTAACCACACGAGGGAGTAAGAGAGTCCCTTGCCATTTCAAGGGACTCTCTTTTTTAAAAACAGGGGAAAGCGGTGATCGTCATATGGAAATTCTCGTTCAGGCACTTGGGGACGGACTTGTATTGGGGGCATTTTACAGTCTGATCGCCCTTGGTTATACGATGGTCTACGGAATTATCAGGCTGTTGAACTTTGCACATGGGGACTTTTATATGTTTGGCGCTTTTATCGGGTATACCGGGATATCGCTTTTGATGGGCGGGTCCGCCGGTCCGGGCATGTTGGCGATTGGAATTGTCTTTATTGTTTCGATTATCTTGGTCGGCATGGTCGGCATGGGGGTGGAACGGCTGGCTTACCGCCCTTTATTGAATGCTCCGCGCATCTCTCTTCTGATTACGGCTCTTGGAGTAGGCCTCTCTTTGGAATATGGTTCCATGCTCATTTGGAGCCCGAATTACCTGACTTTTCCCATTAAATTACCGACAGCTGGCATTGACATCCTGGGAGCAAATATCACTTACTCACAGATTATTTTAGTATTGGTTGCTGCAGCCTTAATGTATGGGCTGCAAAGATTTGTCCATGGAACGTTATATGGGAAGGCCATGAGGGCGATTTCGATGGATCAGACAGCAACCAGCCTCATGGGCGTCAATATCAACAATGTGATCGCCATGACATTTTTTATCGGAACGACCCTGGCTGCATCTGCGGGTATCATGACAGCGGTCTATTACGGGACGATCAATTTTCTCATGGGCTTCATCATGGGGTTAAAAGCGTTCACTGCTGCCGTTTTGGGAGGCATCGGAAATATCCAGGGGGCGATGCTTGGCGGTTTCATGCTCGGTATATTGGAAACAGCCGGCACGATGGTGATCGGCGGAGCCTGGAAAGATGTCATCGCTTTCGCCATATTGATTTTATTCCTTGTCTTCAAGCCAACAGGCATACTGGGTAAGCAAGTGACGGAGAGGATGTAGCCGATGAGTGTGCTTAAGAAACGGACAGCCGTATTGACCGTTCTATTATTGGCAGCCCTCGCGTTTCCGTTCATGACAAATAATTATTGGATTGATGTCGCTACGCTCGCTCTGCTTTACATCATCATGGCCCAAGGATTGAATGTCGTTGCCGGATATGCGGGATTGCTTGATCTTGGATATGCAGCATTTTTCGCGATTGGAGCCTATACGACAGGGATTTTAATGACAGCTTATGAGTGGCCGTTTTTGATGACGCTTCCGGTTGCTGCACTGTTTTCAGCGATCAGCGGCGCCATTATCGGAGCTCCCTCACTCAGGCTGCGCAGCGATTACTTGGCAGTTGTCACCCTCGGATTCGGCGAAATCATCCGGATTACGGCAACGAATCTGGAAATCACCGGAACTGCTACGGGAATATTCGGCATCCCCAGTCCCAACATTGGAGGATATGAATTAAAGAGCCAGCTGGATTTTTATTTTGTGATTTTAATCCTTGCTGTTATCACTATTTTTGTTACAGCCCGTCTGGGCCGTTCCCGGATCGGAAGGGCTTGGACGTATATCCGCGAAGATGAAGACGCTGCAGAGGCAATGGGTGTTGACAGGGTCAGAATGAAATTGCTGGCATTCGTGATCGGTGCCATTATCGGCGGTTTGGCAGGTTCATTTTTCGCTGTAAAAATGGGAGCGGTGGCACCGCACAGTTTTAAGGTGCTTCAATCCATCATGATTTTGCTGGCGGTCGTTCTCGGCGGAATCGGAAGCGTGACCGGGGTGACGATCGGGGCCATTTTAGTTATCGTGCTTCCGGAGTTTTTGCGGAACGTCTCCGATTGGCGATATTTGGTGTTCGGTTTGCTCATGATTATCATGATGCTTTTCCGCCCGCAAGGATTGTGGCCCGCCAAATATGAGACGGAGCCGGAATCGGATGAACCACCGTCCCCGCCCATTACAGGAGATCATTCCGATTTGGACGTGAAAAGCCAGTGATTAGAAATGAGGTGTCGAAATGGCTGTTTTACAAGTGGAAAATTTAACTCTCCGCTTTGGCGGTCTGGTCGCAGTTAATGATTTATCCTTTACGATTGACTCAAATTCGATTGTCAGTGTCATTGGCCCTAACGGAGCAGGCAAAACTTCTGTTTTTAACATGATCACCGGATTTTATAAGCCTTCAGCTGGATCGATGTTTTTAGACGGAGAGAGCTTGAATAGCAAAAAGCCGAGCAAAATCACCAAAATGGGGCTGGCACGGACTTTTCAGAACCTGCGCCTTTTTCCCGACCTTTCCGCTTTGGACAACGTGAAATCAGGCATGCATTGCAGGACGAAGCAACTGGTTTTGGGTGCCATTTTAAAAACAAAGGCGCAAAGAGACGAAGAAAGACAAATTGAAGAGGTAGCGATGGAATGCATCGATTTCGTCGGAATCAGGGAGTATGCCTACCGGGCTGCGAAGAACCTGCCTTACGGGGTTCAGCGTTACCTGGAAATAGCCCGGGCTTTAGCCACAAGGCCCAAGTTTTTATTGTTGGATGAGCCGGCCGCAGGCCTGAACTTTGAAGAAAAGGAACGGCTTGTCGATCTGATTTTAAGAATACGGGAGAACTATAAAATAACCATCCTGATCATTGACCATGATATGGGCCTGATCAAAAAAATTTCTGAAAAAGTGATTGTGATTGACTACGGCCAAAAAATAGCTGAAGGAACGCCGGGAGAAGTGTTAAGGAATCCCAAAGTGATTGAAGCTTATCTGGGGAAGGGTGAGGATGCGGTTTGAGCCCATTGTTAAAGCTTGAAGAGATTCACTCATATTACGGAAAAATCCATGCCTTGAAAGGCGTTTCCCTGGAAGTGGGCGAAGGGGAGATTGTCGCCCTGCTTGGAAGCAACGGCGCAGGAAAAAGCACGACCTTAAAGACAATCAGCGGGTTGGTTCCGCCCAAAAGCGGAACGCTGGAATTTGGCGGTAAAAACATCGCAGGCCGGCCGCCCCATCAAGTCGTAGAAGCCGGAATCACCCATGTTCCGGAAGGGCGAAGGATTTTCGGAGGGTTGACCGTCATGGAGAATCTGGAGCTTGGCGGTTTTACCAAAAGGAAGGATAAGGCATTTTTGAAAGACGGCATTGACCGCTCATTTGAGCTTTTTCCAAGGTTGAAAGAAAGGAAGGATCAACTGGCAGGAACCTTGAGCGGCGGAGAACAGCAAATGCTGGCCATAAGCAGGGGATTGATGGCAGAGCCGAAACTTCTGATGCTCGATGAACCTTCCATGGGGCTTGCCCCGATCATTGTTCAAGGGATCATGGAGATTATCCAGGAAATCAATAAGCAGGGGACGACCGTTTTATTGATTGAGCAAAACGCGAGGGCCGCCCTCGGATTGGCTCACCGCGGATATATCATCGAAACGGGGGAAATTGTTTTGCATGATTCCGCCGAAGTCCTTCGCGATGATGAGCGGATTATTAAAGCTTATTTGGGAGCCTGATTCATTTTTAGCCTGGATGCAGAAAAAGCCGAACGCTCAATGAAACGCCATCTTGCGAATGAGAAAAGAAGAATGGCTGATTTATAGGGGGGATGGAAATGTTAGTCCTAAGCGCGAGTGACCAGGAAAAGCTGCTCCATATGCCGGAGATGATCGAGGCTGTTTCCACCGCATTGAAAGAATACTCGGCGAAAAGAACAGTGACGCCCGTACGGACTGTCTTAAATGTGGAAAAAGCAGAAGGGCATGCGATTTTCATGCCTTCAGTTGCAGAAGACGCCGGGAGCCTTGGAATCAAATATGTCGGCAGCTTTCCTAATAATAAAAAGATGGGGAAGGCAGCCATCAACGGTGTGGTCTTATTGGCGGATGTGCAAACAGGAGAACCGCTTGCCCTATTGGAAGGCTCCTACTTAACGGTAATGAGAACAGGGGCATTGTCCGGAGCGGCCACCAAATATTTGGCGCGGGAAAATGCCAGGATCCTTTCCATCATCGGGACGGGTGCACAGTCAATCGGCCAATGTGAAGCAGTGATGGCAGTAAGGAATATTGAAAAAATCAGTCTCTACAACCGCAGTGAAAAGAAGGCGTATGATCTGGCCAAACAGCTCAGGACCCGGCATGAGGTAGAAGTTTTAGTGCATCAGGATGCGGACCAGGCAATTGACGGGGCTGACATCGTAGTGACGGCTACCAGTTCAAGCACCCCTGTTTTTTCAAGACGGCTGGAGCCAGGCGTTCATGTGAACGCGATCGGTTCCTATCAGCCGACAATGCAGGAACTCCCAACACATGCGGTATCGGGCGCGGATAAAGTGGTCGTGGAATCAGTTGAGGCGGCATTGGAAGAAGCGGGCTGCCTGCAAATCCCGATACAGGAAGGGCATTTCAGCCCTGAGCGGATCCATTCGGAGCTGGGATTCATCGTCAGCAATGAAGCAGCAGGAAGAGAGACCGACGAGGAGCTGACGATTTTTAAATCCGTCGGCTTTGCGGCTGCTGATATCGTTGCGGCCAATTATTTTTACGAAAAGGCTTTGAGGGAAAATATCGGGCAGCGGATTACGCTGTAAGGGTTGAGCTCGTCCACCTAAATGGCAATGGAATTTCGTCAAAAATAAAGGGGGAATCCTGATTGGGAAAGCGGAAGGAAAGACTGATAGATTTATCCCATACTCTTACAAGCTACGGTGAGAACCCATTTCAGCAGCTTGGTGAAAATGCCAGATCCATGATCAGCACTTTTGCAACTTACGAGGCAAACGGATTTTATGAATGTGCTTTGTATATCGGGGATCATGCGGGGACCCACATGGATGCGACGAAGCATTTCAATCCCGATGGTCTTTATACGGATGAGGTCCCATTGGAAGCTTTTTATGGAGACGCATGTATCCTTGACCTTTCGCATATGGAGGCACATGCGGATGTCACGATTGTGGATATTCAGCGAGCGGCGGAAAAAGCCCAGGTGAATTTGGAAGATTATCATATTGTTCTTCTTAAAACAGAAAGGGATAAACTTTACGGGACTCCAGACTATTTCCGCGATCTGCTCAATATTTTGCCGGACACGATTGAATGGATGATTAACAAAGGGATGGTCACACTCGGAGTGGATATGGTCACCATTGAACTGGACCGTTACATCCGCGACCCTGATTCCGGGCTTAAGCCTAATTCTCCTGAGCGCTATCCGGCACACTGCCTGATGAAAAAATATGAATGGTACATGATTGAAAATATGACGGGGCTGTCCGAAATTCCCGGATCAACCTGCAAATTTGCCGGTTTCCCGATTAAAATCGGAAAAGGGAGCGGGGCTCCGATGCGGGCGGTGGCGATTGTGGAGGATGAAAATTAACATTATTTAAATCTTTCTAATAATAGGGATTTTGATTATCATAGTATTAAAAGGTGACGGTGCAGGAAACACTCTGGACCGTCTTATCATTTTTGAACCGGAGGAAAGCAATGAAAAAACTATCAGGCGGACATATTGTTGTAAAAGTTTTGGAGAAGGAGGGTGTGAAAAAAGCCTTCTGTGTACCAGGGGAAAGTTATTTGGGAGTCATTGACGGGTTGTATGAACATCCGAAAATTGAATTGATTTCGACACGCCATGAGGGCGGCGCTTCTTTCATGGCTGAAGCTTATGCAAAAGCATCCGGCAAGGTTGGCGTTTGTATGGCGACCCGGGGGCCGGGTGCTATGAATCTATCGATCGGACTTCACACCGCTATGCAGGACTCAACGCCGCTTGTCGCGCTGATTGGGCAGGTGGAAAGGCCGTTCAAAGGGAAAGAGGCATTCCAGGAAGTGGACTTTGCCGCTTATTTCAGCCATTTGTGCAAGTGGGCGGTCGAAGTCGATACGGCGGAGCGGATTCCGGAGATTCTCCACCGTGCCTTCTACATAGCCCGTTCGGGAAGGCCTGGCCCGGTGGTTGTTTCTCTTCCCCACGATATGCTTGAGGATGTCATTGATTATCCTGAAGGCACTGTCGCAGAGGTTATAAAGCCGGAAGCTGGTGATGCAGCAGTTGAAAAAGTATTGGCGAAATTAAACAATGCCAATCAGCTGATTATCATCGCAGGCGGCGGTGTGATTGCCGCCAACGCGCAGGAGGATTTGGCCAAGTTCGCCGAAAAGGTGAAAGTCCCCGTTGCATCAGCGTTCAGGCGCTTCAATGTGTTGTCAAATGACCATACGAATTATGCGGGATGGCTCGGATTCGGCTCCGACTCAAAGTTAATTGAGTATATCAAAGGAGCGGATCTAGTTCTTGCTGTGGGAACCCGTTTCTCACAGGTGACGACGCAGGATTACACGTTATTGAATGAAAAAACTGAATTGATTCAAGTGGATATTTCGCCGGACTCGATCGGGAAAGCCTACCCGGCTGCGCTTGCAGTCGTGTCGGATGCAAAGAAATTTTTGCAAAAAGCGCTTGAATTGGCGAATCCCGTCAAGGATGAAAGCCGCGAAAAGGCGGTCCAGAATTGCCATGAAGCTTATTTGGCTTCATCAACTCCGCCGGCCCCATCTGCTTCTCAAGAATTTGCGGAACTGAATGCCGTGATGGCGGATATCGCGGCTGAGGTGCCGGAAAATAGCATCCTGACAAGTGACGCAGGGAATTTTTACGGCTGGCTTGCGAAATATTTCCGTTTCACGAATGAAAAAGAATATATCGGCCCAACGTCCGGTGCAATGGGATATGGGTTGCCAGCAGCTATTGGTGCCAAAGCGGCCTGCCCCGATAAGACTGTCATTTCTTTTTCGGGTGATGGCGGGTTCATGATGACAATGGTTGAGCTGGAAACAGCCGTCCGTGCCAATCTCCCGGTGATTGCCATTGTCGTCAACAACAATATGTACGGAACAATTCGTGCGCACCAGGAAAAGCATTTTCCGAATCGTGTAATGGCAACACCCCTTACCAACCCGGATTTTGCGGCGGTCGCCAGGCAGTTCGGGTGTGATGGGGAAACGGTCAGAAAAAATGAAGAGTTTAAGCCTGCTTTCAAGCGTGCACTTCAAAGCGGCAAGCCGTTTGTGATCGAAATCCAGACGGATCCAAACATCCTGTCTGCAGCCCAGGCGGCAACATAATCATTCGAGGTCCATCCTTCAGGATGGGCTTCTTTTAATTGAGAAATGATTGGACTGGAAGCCATCGCCCCTTCAGTTTACACTTAAGGTAACTGAAAGTTGGGGGAGATTCCTTTGATTGACATTAAACTTGTTGTACCTCGCAAAGGTTATATAAAAGACGCCATGGAAAGGTTCAAGGAGTTCATTCTCCAGGAAGCGAAGGATGCGCCGGAGGAAAACATAAAGTTTCAGTTGGAAGAAGTCGTTATTCCTACGGATAAAATCCATGAGGTAAAAGTCGAGGCGGACGTCATCATTTCAAGAGGGCTGGTGACGAAGCTTTTAAAAGAACATAATGAATCCGTTCCCATTGTGGATATACCCGTTCAAGGAATTGATCTGATCGGCAGCCTTGTTGAATGCAAGGAGCGTTTCGGGAGAAAAAAGGTTGCCGTCATTGGCGCGGCCAATATGATTTACGGCGTTGAAAATCTGGAAGCCATCATTGATTTGCCGATACAAAAATATATTTTGGATGATATCACCGCATCAGACAGGACGGTGGACCAAGCGGCAAATGATGGATGTGAGATTGTGATAAGCGGCCTGAATACAAACAAATATGCCGAACGGATCGGCCTGCAGACTATGCTGATTGAAACGGGCAAAGAATCCTTCCGCCAGGCGCTCGTTGAAGCGAAGCGCCTGGCGATTGTCAGCAGGAAAGAGCAGGAGAAGGCCAAGCGCTATCAGACAATTCTCGACCACGCGTATGAAGGCGTGATTGCTGTTGATTTGAACAAGAGAATTTCAGTTTTTAATTCCTCCGCGCAAAAAATTTTATCCATCTATGATAAGGATTTGACCGGCAAACCTGTTACCGGCATTTTAAACAAGGGCAAGTTTCTCGATCTTCTGCTTAGTCCAAATGATTTCCAGGAAGAGATTGTGAGTTACGGCTCCATCCAATTATCTGTAAAAAAAGCCGGGATTTTTTTAAAAGGCAAAAAAACCGGAGATATGGTAGCTTTCCAGGATGTTACAGGGATTCAGGAGATGGAAGGAAAAATCCGCAAGCAAATTCATTCCCGGGGGCATGTAGCGAAATACAGCTTCAACGACATTGTTTTTAAAAGCAAGTTGATCGGGCAGACAATTGAAACCGCGAAGCTGTACAGTGAGGCGGATTCAAATATTTTGATTGTCGGTGAGACCGGTACAGGAAAAGAAATGTTCGCCCAAAGCATTCACAATTACAGCGATCGAAGAAAGAATCCTTTTGTTGCAATCAACTGTGCAGCCCTTCCTGAAAGTCTGCTGGAGAGTGAACTGTTCGGATACGCCGAAGGTGCTTTCACCGGCGCGATGAAAGGCGGGAAACAGGGATTTTTTGAGCTTGCTCACAGAGGGACGCTATTTTTGGATGAAATCGGAGAAATCTCCCCCAATCTTCAAAGCCGCCTGCTCCGCGTTTTGCAGGAAAAGGAGATCATGAGAATTGGAGACGATAAAATCATCCCTGTCGATGTAAGGATTATTGCCGCCACGAATAAAAACTTGATGGACATGGTTAAAAACAATGAATTTAGGGCTGACCTCTTTTACCGCTTGAGTGTTTTGGATCTTCATCTGCCTTCTCTCCGTGAACATCGTGAAGACATTCCCGTTTTGGCTGAAACTTTCATGAAAAAAAGCCGGCTGACGGACGAAGCGAAGGAACGATTGAAAGAAGAGGAGTGGGAAGGAAATGTCCGGCAGCTTCAAAATTTTTGCGAGCGGCTGACGGTGCTTTGCAAGGATCAAGAGATTGATGTGTTGGAGGTTGAAAAGCACCTACCAAAAAGGGCTGAAACAGAAAGGACATATGTATCGGAACGGGAGCGAATCATTCAGGCCCTTGAAAAGAATCATTTCCACAAAGGGAAAGCAGCATTAGAATTGGGGATGAGCCGGACAACGTTCTGGAGGAAGTTGAAAAAATGGAATATTGATATAGATTGAAACAAAACGAAACATAATCGTTCTTAATGTTTCACCTTATGGTGCAATAAATACATCACACGTTGGTTTTGATGTTGGCATAATAATTGCAAGAATAAATAGTGAAGAATTCACTTTTATATAGATGGAGTGACCCATATGGAAACAGAACAATTATCCAAGCTCGTCGAATCCATTTTTCCAAAAGAACGTATTTTAACAAACCTGGCTGACCGCTATTCATACAGCTATGATGCTTCGTTCGGGGAGTATCTCCCGGACTTGGTCATCCAGCCCGAAAATAAAGAAGAGATCGCTTCGCTGATCAAACTCGCCAATGAACATAAGATTCCCGTTTATCCGCGGGGAGCGGCTACGTCTTTAAGCGGGGGATCTTTGGCCGTTAAAGGCGGCATCGTCCTGGATATGTCGCAATTTAAAAAGAAGTTGGTCATCGACCGTGAAAATTTATTGGCGATTGTAACGCCAAGTGTAATTACCGGCGATATCCATAAGCAGGCGGAAGCTGTGGGGCTGTTTTACCCGCCTGATCCGAGCAGCTCCCATGTATCCACAATCGGAGGCAACCTGCTTGAAAACTCCAGCGGACCTAAAGGATTGAAATACGGTACGACAAAAGAATATGTGATCGGTCTGGAAGTCGTTACACCCACCGGAGAGATTATCCGGACCGGAGGCAAGACCGTCAAAAATGTGACCGGATATGATCTGACGCGCCTGATCGTAGGATCTGAAGGCACGCTCGGAATCGTGACAGAAGCGACTTTGAGGTTAATTCCAAAGCCGCAGGCCAGGAAAACTTTGCTTGCTTCCTTTGACAGATTGATAGATTCGGGGCACGCCATCACGAATATTTTATCAGCGGGAATTTTACCGAGCGCGATGGAGTTGATGGACAATGCATGCATTCGTGCGGTTGAAAATTATACTCCAAGCGGCTTGCCTGTCGATGCAGAGGCGATCATCATCATTGAAATCGACGGCCACGAAGCGGCCATTGAAGAAGAAATGAAGAGATGTGAAGAAATCTGCCTGAAACAACATGCAACAGAAGTGAAGGTGGCCCAGGATGAAGCTTCAAGGGCCGGCATTTGGAAAGCGAGAAAAATGGTTTCCCCTGCTATCACGCAAATGGGTCCGACGAAAATTTCCGAGGATGCGACAGTTCCAAGAAGCGAAATTCCGAAAATGATGGAGCGTCTCCATGCCATCCGGGATAAATATCAGTTAAACCTTGTTGTATTCGGCCATGCCGGAGACGGAAATCTTCATCCGAACATCATAACGGACAAACGCAATCTGGAAGAAATGAAGCGGGTGGAAGATGCGGTCAGTGAAATTTTTGAGGCGGCTGTGGAACTTGGCGGCACCCTTTCCGGCGAGCATGGAATTGGGACGCTGAAAGCTCCTTATATGGAAATGGAATTGGGCCAAGAAGGTCTTATGATGATGAAAAAGATCAAAGATGCGTGGGATCCGAACGGAATATTAAATCCCGGTAAAATTTTTCCGCAGCCGGGCCAGACAAAGGTGGCGCTAATATGAGCAAGTCCGGTTGCAATCAAGACCATAAATATGTTTCATTGCTCCACGACCTTTCCTATGAAGCTGCGAATATGTGCGTCCAGTGCGGATACTGCTTACCTGCATGTCCGACGTACGAATCGATGGGCAATGAAGCACAGTCTCCCCGCGGCCGGATCAATCTCGTGAAAATGGCGGCAGAAGGAAAAATAGATTTGCAGCAGGATCTCGCTGAACCGATCGATCTATGTCTCGGCTGCCGTGCATGCGAGGTGGCCTGCCCGGTCAACGTTCCGTACGGTCAAATCTACGAGGCGGCCAAAGAGGTCATTACTTTACAGCAAAAAGAGGAGCAGAAAAAGCCGACTGCGGGAATGAAAATACGGGATCAAGTGCTCAACAATGTTTTTCCGCATCAGAATCGGCTTCGCTTCCTGGGCAACGCGACATGGCTTTATCAAAAAACAGGCGTAAACAAGCTCGCCCATAAGCTGAAGATTGTCAATAAAGTTTCCGAACCGATGGGGCAATTCGAGAAAATCCTTCCTCCTGTGGAGTCTCCTTCGAAGCGCTATAAATTCGGGGATGTCTTTCCTTCCCGCGGTCCTAAAAAAATGACTGTGGCCTTTTTCCCCGGCTGTATCATGGATGCGATGATGTCCAAGGTTAACCGGCTTACAATCGAGTTGCTTCAAAGCGCCGGCTGCGAAGTGTTCATTCCGAAAGGACAAAATTGCTGCGGAGCGCTTCACGCCCATCAAGGAAGCATGGAAGAAGCGAGAAAGCTGGCAAAAGCGAATATCGAGGCTTTTGAATCATCCGGAGCCGACTATTTTATCAATAATGCCGGCGGCTGCGGGGCGATGCTTCGTGAGTATGACAACTTATTCAAGGAGGACGTTGAGTGGCATGCACGTGCGCAGGATTTTGTAGAAAAAACAAGGGATATAACGGAAGTCCTTGTTGAACTGGGTCCGCTGCCATTCAAAAAAGAATTGGATGGCATCATCACTTACCAGGATTCCTGCCATTTAAGGAATGTACAGGGAGTATTGGAGCAGCCGAGAGAGCTTCTCCGTTCGGTTCCGGGTGCAACGTTTGTTGAAATGGAAGGAAGCGACCGCTGCTGCGCGTCAGGGGGAATCTATAATCTTATCCATTTCGAGGAATCCATGAAAATATTGGATGAAAAAATGGTGAAGGCGAAGGAAACTAATGCCCAAACGATTGTCACAACAAATCCCGGCTGTTTGCTGCAAATGAAACTGGGTGTGGAAAGAAGCGGCCTGGAACAGACACGAGCTCTTCATATTGTGGAAGTATTGGCGGAAGCCTGTGATATCCAATAATAATCAAAACCCGGCATCCATGATGCCGGGTTTTGATTCGTAAAATATTCTAAAAATGGTATGCTATCCTCAAAGGAGAGGAGGAATCATAATGAACAGAAAAAAATCAGGATCTGATCTGTTGAAGGAAACTAATCTTACCATGGCAGATATTATGAAAAACATTCCGCATCTCGAAAATGAATAGATCATTTTATGTGGAAAGTGTTGAGCCGTCATCTTAATTACACAATCGCCTGCTCAAGCACGAGGTCATTTTCGGCAAACCGCTCAAATCGGAGTGGTGTCAAATCGAGTGTTTCATATTGGCCTTTGACGATCAACTCCGCTAATCCCAGTCCGACCCCGGGAGCCTGCTGCATTCCGTGCCCGCTGAATCCGAGCGCCATGTAATAGCCTTTCATTTTCGGATGTCCTCCGATGATTGCATTTTGGTCTTTCGTATTGTGATCATACAATCCGGCCCAGCCCGATTCCAGCTTCAAGCTTTCAAAATTGGGCACTCTATGAGCCAGGATCGGCCATAGCTCATCGAAATAAGAGCGCTTCCAACTGAAGTCATAGCCCGGTTTTACTTTTTCAGAAAAGCCGGTGATGACACGGTCGCCCTCATGGCGGAAATAGACGCCTGTTGTATCAACCGTAAGGGGCAGCGGCTTTTGAAGGGGTACGGATGTATCAAACAGGAACACCTGCCGTTTTAGGGGGACGACAGGAATGGGAAGCCCGATTTTTTCACTTAATTCAGGTCCCCAAGCACCTGCGCAGTTGATGACAATATCAGCATCGTGGCGGCTTCCGTTTCTTGTACGGACGCCTTTCACTTGATCTTGTTCACATAGGATCGTATCAACTTCCTCTGAAATATAATCCACTCCGCTTTCCCTTGCCTGATGCTTATATGCCTGCATGACAGAATAAGGATCCAAATAGCCATCTTCCGGGCAGTAAAGTCCGCCTGACAAATCTTCGATATTCAGCTCTGGAATGACGGAAAGCAATTCATTTGGGGTGAGCAGCTGTGAAGGGACTCCCATTTCGTTTTGCAGCTTTTTCTGTTTTTTTATGGCATGTATTTCGCAAGTGAAAAGTGAACCATTTCGCAACTTAATTTTGAACCACTGATGCTGTTT
>NZ_VEKZ01000023.1:0-49921 GCF_007681465.1 Siminovitchia fortis | reverse complement strand
GTAGCTATTTTAAGAAAAAGATAGATTAAGAGTAACTATGTCCAAAATTCGGGGGTTAATCCGCTTTTCGATAAATGCTAATGCTATTATACCTCCCAGAAAAATGCCTGTAAAAGCTTTAAAGACAAGATAAGCACGATAATACCTAGCGGAACATAGATCAATAATGTTCATACCCTCCTCACTCTTAAAAGAGGGGAAAGGGTCCCAACCTGTATCTTCCAGAACAATCGATCCAGTTTTTGAACCCCTCTCATACAAATACAGTCATTATTGAACTTCAATGACAAATGGGTAAGCATTGACTCGTTCCCCGAATTTGAATTCAGCCCAAAGTTTATAGATGCCTGGCTGGTCAAACTGGGTTTGGAAGACTGTTTGATTATTTGAAACCGGGTGAACATGGATAAACTGTTCTCCATCCTCATCCAAAATGACCACATGACCCAAAGCACCCAAATAGGGCTCTGGCTGGGCATCTTTCACATCAAAATTAAAGGTAACCTCTTTGTTAACTTCTAAGGGTGTAGTGGTTAGTTCAACCGTTTGGCCATTGATTGTTTTTGTAAAATCCGTATCTGCAACAAGATCATTGTCTTGATGTTGCTTATGCGATTCACCAACATGCAATTCGATCGGTTTGATTGAATATTGCAGACCTTTTGGTTTGATATCAACGAACACTTTATAAGATTGATCAGCTAACCTGATGGGCTGTTGATAGATTCCTTCCGCCTTCTTTTCAGGATGTACATGATAATACTCTTTCAGGTCTGAACTGACGACAATGAGATGCATATGCTTATCATGTGAAACTTCCAGTTCAGGAACATGACCATTTTTATCTTTTAACTCAATAGTGATTTCTCCGTTCGCGTAAGACACTTTGGGGGTAACTTCACTGGCAGTGTTTGTACCATGGTCTCCGTGTTCATGGTGACTATGTTGATGATCCATATTTTCTTCCTCCTGCTCTACATCTGCGTGATTAGTTTGTCCATCCGCTTTAGCATTCACACTTGCGTATACACTGTAGCCCGCGATGACGATTACCAGGTATACAACAGCCGAAACGACCCAGATCCAAATATTTCGTTTCATATTAACCCTTCCTTTCAACCCCTCAACCTCACTCTTTGGAGTCTTAGGGCATTTAATACAACTGATACGGAACTAAAAGCCATCGCGGCTCCCGCTAACCACGGCGCCAAGAAGCCTGCTGCGGCAACTGGAATGCCCAAGCTATTGTATGCAAGTGCCCAGAAAAGATTTTGCTTAATATTGGTGATGGTCTTTTTGCTCATGAAAATTGAATCGGCGATTGCATTTAAATCACCGCGAATAAGAGTGATATCCGCCGCTTCCATCGCGACATCCGTACCTGTACCGATCGCCATCCCTATATCCGCTGTTGCCAATGCCGGGGCGTCATTGATTCCATCCCCTACCATGGCAACTTTCTTTCCGGCCTGTTGCAGCTTCTTCACTTCTGCCGCCTTACCCTCCGGCAAAACTTCAGCAATGACGTGCTTGATGCCAACTTGTTTGGCAATCGCTTGAGCCGTTTGGGTATTGTCGCCTGTGATCATGACCACATCTAAATCCATATCCCGCAAACGCGCAATAGCTTCTTTTGAAGTTTCTTTGATCGTGTCAGCGACTGCGACAATTCCAGCAAAGCGGCCGTCAATGGCAGCCAACATGGCCGTTTTCCCCTGCTTCTCTAATTCCTCCATTTTTGTCAGCTCAGCTTGCACGTGAATATTGTCCTTTGCCATGAGCCTGCGCGTACCGATCAGTAAATCTTTACCGTTAACCGTCGCCTGTACTCCGAAACCGGGGATAGCTTCAAATGTTTCCGGTGAGGCCAGTTCAATTCCTTTATCTTGAATTCCTTCAACGATCGCTTGAGCGAGTGGATGTTCCGAATTTTTCTCTGCAGATCCGATAAGTGTTAGAAATTTGGTTTCATTCATACCTTCTGCTAAAATGACATCCGTCAACGAAGGTTTCCCATTGGTTACTGTACCGGTTTTATCCAAAATAATCGTATCCAACCGGTGAGTAGTTTCAAGATGCTCCCCGCCTTTAAAAAGAATTCCAAATTCTGCGGCACGGCCTGAGCCAGCCATAATGGAAGTTGGTGTTGCCAAACCAAGTGCACAAGGACAGGCAATCACCAATACGGCAATGAATTTTTCAAGGGCCTCCGCAAATTCTCCGGGGCTTACGGCAAAGTACCAAACAAGGAAGGTGATTATCGCGATTCCAACCACAATCGGTACAAAAATGCCCGAAATAACGTCGGCCAGACGTTGAATGGGCGCTTTGGAGCCCTGAGCTTCCTCAACCACCTTGATAATTTGCGCCAAGGCCGTATCTTTCCCGACCTTTGTTGCTTTAATCTTTAGGAAGCCGTTTTTATTAATGGTTGATCCAATCACGCTGTCCCCAATCGTTTTATCGATCGGGACACTTTCCCCTGTCAGCATGGATTCGTCAAGCGCGGAACTGCCTTCCACAATTTCTCCATCAACCGGCACCTTTTCGCCCGGTTTTATATAAACAATATCGCCTTGTAAAACTTCTTCAATCGGAATGATCATCTCTTGGCCATTACGAACAACTGTGGCATTTTTTGCTTGTAGTCCCATAAGCTTTTTAATGGCTTCAGATGAGCGGCCTTTAGCCTTCGCTTCAAAAAGTTTGCCCAAAATAATCAACGTAATAAGAACCGCACTCGTTTCATAGTAGAGCTCGACCATATGGGCATTCGAACCAATCGATCTGATACTTAGATATAGGCTATAGAAATAGGCGGCCGATGTACCCAATGCAACAAGTACGTCCATATTCGCACTTTTATTTCGCAGTGCTTTAAAGGCTCCAACGTAGAACTGTCCGCCTACAATAAATTGTACAGGTGTGGCGAGTGCGAATTGGATCCACGGGTTCATAAACATATCAGGCAGCCAGATAAAAGAAGTAAATTCAAAGTGGCTGACCATAGCCCACAGCAGTGGAAAAGACAGAATAGCTGAAAATAGAAACTTCCCTTGCTGTTTTCCAATTTCCTTTTGCCTATGATCAACTTGGCCTTCTGCATTTTCCTGTTTTTGCTCTAAAGTGTAGCCAAACTTTTTAATTGCCTCTTTCATGTCGGAGACGGATACCTGGTCGGGGTTATATTCCACAAGAACTGTCTCCAGCGCGAAATGGACCGTAGCCTTATCTACGCCATCCATCTTATTGAGCCTTTTTTCAATTTTATTGGCGCAAGCAGCACAGGTCATCCCGGAAATATCAAATTCTGCTTTTTCGCTTACGACATCATATCCCAGAGACTGGACCTTCTCCTTAAATTGCGTTACTTCCGTTTTTTCCGGATCGTATTTTATTTGTGTTTTCTCAAGCGCAAAATTCACGTTTGCCTCTTCTACGCCTTCGATTTTTTTCAACCCTTTTTCAATTCTGTTTGCACAGGCTGCACAGGTCATCCCTGATATTTGGAGGGTTGCTTCCTTCTGGCTCATATTTTATCACTCCCAACCGCATATACTATATAGGGGTATGTTTTATTCGATAAATAAATCGTGCAAAGGAAATTGCACGATTTATTTTTGTCCGTTTTGGTCCTGTTCGGTTTACTCTACATCGTATCCTTGATCTTCTATAACATCTTTAATCTCTTTCAAATTCATCGCATTGGAATCAAAAATAACATCCACTTTCCCCTGGTCAAGATGCACTTTGACGGATTGAACACCTTTTAGTTTCCCGACTTCCCCTTCAATTGAATTCACACAATGACCGCAAGACATTCCTTGTACATTTAATGTTACCTGTTCCATAAAGTAATTCCTCCCGGTAATATTTTTTCTATAATTTACGCTACCCTTGTAGGGTAATAAGTTAAACTTGCCGTTTTTTAAAAACGTCCTAAAATCCTCGCTATAAGCTTTTCTCATCATTTAAAGTTTTATTCACATGCTGAATTAGACAGTGTTCCAATGAGATTGCCGAATTCAACTATACCATTTAACCTGCCTCCCCCTAATTTTTTTCATATTCGATCACAAAACAAATTTACCATACCCCTGTTGGGTATGTCAAACAATAAAAATAAAATGCCGTTACAGCGGCACAGGGGTTCCTTCTATAATTATTTTGAAAACCGTATGAACATTTCCAATAAGGCAGATCCCTCAACATATAGGAACTGCCTTTTCAGTTTGTTTGTCTACTGCTCCGCTTCCCACCTGGAGACTTCCTCGCGGACACGCGGCGCAACTTCTGTTCCAAGCAGTTCAATGGCTCTCATGACCTGATCATGAGGCATCGTGCCTAATGGAACATGCATCATGAAGCGGGTAATACCCACTTCCTTACGAAGATGGATGATTTTTTGGGCTACGGTTTCCGGATCACCTACGTACAGCGCTCCTTCAAAGCTTCTGGCCGCGTCAAAGCTTGCCCGGCTATAATGTCCCCAGCCTCTTTCCCGGCCAAGCACATTCATCACCTGCTGGGTGGAAGGGAAAAACTTGTCCGCCGCCTCTTCAGCCGATTCCGCAACAAACCCATGCGAGTGCGAAGCCACCGGCAGCTTGGACGGATCATACCCCGCCTTGGCGGCCGCTCTTTTATATATTTCCACAAGCGGCGCAAACTGTACCGGCCTGCCCCCGATAATCGCAAGAGCAAGCGGCAGCCCTAACAAGCCTGCCCTGATGACAGATTGGGTATTTCCGCCGCTTCCGATCCATACAGGAAGCGGATCCTGTACCGGCCGCGGATATACTCCGAGATTGTCGATGGCCGGACGGTGCCCGCCCTTCCATGTTACCTTCTCGGACTCACGTATTTTCAACAACAGCTCAAGCTTTTCCTCAAACAGCTCGTCGTAATCTTTCAGATCGTAGCCGAACAACGGAAAGGATTCGATAAACGATCCCCGCCCTGCCATAATCTCTGCGCGCCCGTTCGAAATCCCATCAAGCATGGAAAAGTCCTGAAAAACGCGAACCGGATCGTCGGAAGAAAGCACAGTAACCGCACTTGTGAGCCGGATCCTTTTTGTCCGCGACGCGGCGGCCGCCAGCAAGACAGCTGGCGATGATGCAGCAAAATCTTTCCGGTGATGCTCCCCTACACCGAATACATCCAAGCCAACTTCATCGGCTAAAACAATCTCTTCGACCACTTCGCGCAATCTCTGTGCATGGCTGATCACATGTCCTGTCTTGGGATCGGGTGTTGTTTCTACAAATGTAGTTATGCCTATTTCCATTAGCCATTCCTCCAGGTTACAAAAAGTAATATACTTATTTTAAAGTTAATACTTTTATTTTACAATATGGCTGCAAGGAAAATAGACCATCAACCACACCTATACCTTTTCCTATTTTATTTGAATGAACGCATACAAATCGGCATTATACCTGGAATTGGAATAATCAACGGAATTTGCAACGATACTCATTCGGACCGCATCGTTTTCTTCCGTTACTGTTGCCTTTTCAACGGTCAAATTATCATTGTCCCCTTTAAGTTCCTTTTGGTTTTCAAGAATCTGGTCGAAGGCTTTCTTCGCATCAAACCGAATGAGCTCCTGATTCTCGCCATCAACGAGGATCAAGTAAATATCCTTCCCGTCAATCACTTTCTTCAGTTTGTAAGTCTGGTTATCTATTTCCACCGGAATGCCTGCCGCGGCATCTTGTTTCTTTTCATAAGGGTCGATATACAGGTGGACCATCCGGTCGTAATTTTCGATATTTACCATAGGGCTGCGATCCCAGTCAAGATAAGCGAATCGGCTGTCATCCTGCCTCCTGCCCTCTTCATCATACACTTCTTCAAATCCGAAGGTGTCTTTAAAGTTACCGTAATAAAAAACATTATCCGGCAGCCAGTTTATGTCATCAATATAATCCATACTGTCCAAATAACTGACCGTTCTCGTGATGGTTTTCTTATCTTTGGTGGATATGTCCGCATTTGGAACGACTTTCCCGTCTTCGAGCATACCGTTTTCCGTCAGTGTACTTTTAAGCAGGTTGATCTGATTTACCCGGCTCACTGTAAAAGCATCAACCGGCGGGATGATGGAAATAGCCGAAAAGACAATTAAGACAGCTGCTATTAATCCGTTTTTCCTGATTGGGAAAAAGCTGAATATCACCCCTGCGATAATAGCAAAAATTCCAAACAGGATGACATAGTAGCGTCCATGTGTAAGGCCCATTTCCCCGATTCTCAAAACGGAAGCAATCGTTTGGAACAATACGATCGGAATTAACACTTTCGGAAAAATTTTTCTGAACAGGACTGCAAATTGATTCTCCAAATTACTTGCTAAAATATACACCAAAATAACAGTGATGGCATATGAAACAAGCATCGGTTCCAACAGATTGTTCGTCCAGAAATCTCCGCGGATATTTAACAACACATACGCCAGAAGAATCACCGTATATACAGCCGTCAACGGAATGATGATATACGAAATCAGAATCCCCAACAATTTCGGGGTATCGACTGCTTTTGCCACCTTCCGCTCTTGCAGGGCCTTGTTCCCACCCAACCTGCCGGCATCTTTTTTACCGGGGTAAGGAGGAGTAAAGGACAGGAAGAAAGTCGGTGCAAACAATGAGAAAACAATATTCAGGACATGCCAGTACGCTTTATAGTCCAATGAAAATAAAAGCTGGTCAACAGCCAGCAAGATGGCGTCAAGCCCGATCGAAATAACCGCTGAAAAAAGAACCGTGATAAAAAACGCCTTAAACACGGACATGAAGCTCTCATTAAATGTTATCTTGCTTTTAATGGACTGAACCCATATAAACGCCATGACCAGCGCAAATATGGCAACGCCCGTTTTGGTTCCAATTTCCATATTAAAGGTGGATGCTGATCGAATGGCAAAGAAATATCCGGCTGTTAAAACCGCCGCTCCCCCCATGAGCAGAAGCCGTTCACTTACCTTTGTAAAAAAGCGTTCGAACGTTTGCTGGGCAACTGCGCTCAGAAGGGCGCCAATCACGAAGGTGAAAAGATATTTTGTATAACTTTCCGTTTCATTATTGATCATATTCATATTCACAGTAGCGGCAGCCAGCAAGAAAAGCATCGTTAACGGGTAACGGTTGACAGCCTCTATCAGGCCAATCAGCTTATTCCTCAAGCCTTTGACCACGTTCATCAACATCACCTTTTTCCTTTTTTTCATTTTATTCACCTAAGCCCGTCCGGATAAAAATAACAATACTGAACTGGTTTCCTTGATGGTACTACGATTTAGGTCAACTGTATATAGTTTCTTTCACTAATTGATAAGAAAAAACATTTTCGGACAAAATACAATGAAAATCGGACTTAAACGGAGGACACCATGAATCTCTCAGACATATTGATCATCATCGCCTTTACAACCGGCGCCCTTGTTTTGGCGGCACTCATCATTTTTTTCATATATTTGATATTGTTCGACCGGAATCAGAAAATGCATGCCATATTAAGAAATTACCCCTTGCTTGGAAGGGTCCGCTATTTTTTTGAAAAAATCGGACCGGAAATGCGCCAGTACTGGTTTAACAGCGATACGGAAGGAAAACCATTCTCCAGGGCTGATTATGAAAATATTGTGAGGAGTGCGAAATACAAACGGGATGTAATCGGTTTCGGTTCCAGACGGGATTTTGAGGTAGAAGGATTTTACATCCGCAATGACATGTTTCCAAAGCTGACGGAAGAACTGAAAGTCGACCAGGAAACAATAGCTTTGACAAAAAAATATCTGCTTATCAAAGACCCCCTGTTCACTCAAAGGATTGAGAAGGTTGAGGATGACGAGTCTTCCGCCTACTTGCTCCATGAAGATGACGCTATCGTAATCGGCCCTCATCTGGAGCACCCTTTTATCCTTAAAGGCCAGATCGGCATGTCCGCTATGAGCTACGGAGCTTTGGGAAAAAATGCGATAACCGCCTTATCCAAGGGGCTTGCGATGGCAAAAGGGACTTGGATGAACACCGGCGAAGGCGGCTTGTCCCCATACCATCTTGAAGGCGGCGTCGATATTATTATGCAAATCGGGCCGGGCCTGTTCGGCATCCGGGATAAAGACGGAGAGGTGGATTGGGACGAGCTGAAAAGGAAAAGTGAAATCCCCCAAGTTAGGGCATTTGAAATTAAGCTAGCCCAAGGGGCGAAAGTCCGCGGCGGCCATATTGATGCAGAAAAAGTGAATCCGGAAGTGGCCGAAATCCGGAAAGTTGAGCCTTACAAAGCGGTGGACAGCCCCAACCGCTTCCGGCAGTTTCATGACGTGCCGACAATGTTTGATTTTATAGACAAAATTCGGGAAACGACCGGTAAGCCTGTTGGCATCAAGATTGTAATTGGCGGAAATGACAGTGCCAAGGAATTGGCAAAGTATATGAGCGAAACCGGCAGAGGCCCCGATTTTATTACGATTGACGGCGCAGAGGGAGGAACAGGAGCCTCCTATCAAGAACTGGCGGACAGCGTCGGCCTGCCGATTAAATCCGGGCTGCTCATTTTAGTCTCTACCCTCAAAAAATACGGTGTCCGGAACCGGGTGAAAATTATTGCGTCCGGGAAACTTTTTTCACCAGACCGGATTGCCGTCGCTTTGGCCATGGGGGCCGACCTTGTCCAGATTGGCAGAGGGTTCATGATATCTGTCGGATGCATTCAAACGTTAAAGTGCCAATCCAATATATGTCCAGTCGGAGTGGCCACAACGGATCCACACCTGCAAAAAGCCCTTGTCGTTGATGAGAAAAAGCATCGTGCAGCAAATTATGTCATCACATTACGGAAAGCATTATTCCGAATTTCCGCTGCAGCCGGCCTGAATTCGCCGGTCCACTTTTCCTCTAAAAACGTCATGTTCAAGGATGATAAAGGGATCGCCCATTCACTTGAAAGCATCATACACGAAATAGAACAGCAAATAGAATGTGATGAAGCGGCGAATCTCTCAACTTTGATGAAGTAATACCAGCATTTGCTGTAGTATGTAAACATATTTTTTTCAAACAACAGTTAAGGTAAAAACAATGGGGTGGCAATTCCCCATTGTTTTTTACTTAAACATCACGATTTCAGCCCGGAAAGCCTCATCAATATGTAAAATTCCATATGAGTAATAAGGCATCCTCCGCTTGTCTGTAGGAGAGCCGGGGTTCATCAGCATGACTTTGTAATAATATTGAATCGTCGGAATATGGGAGTGGCCAAAAATGATGATGTCTGCCCCTTCCTCTTCAAAAGCTTCTAATGCACGTTTTTCGGTCGTCTTGCTTTCACCATGTCCATGCACGACTCCAATTTTAAAGCCGTTCACTTCAATGAGTTCCTTTGCTTTGAAGTGTTGCTGTATCCCTTCGCCATCTATATTTCCATATACGCCGACAACCTTGGCATACTCTGAAAGCTCCCTGTAAACCCCCATTTCAACCCAATCACCCGCATGGATAATCAAGTCCGCGGATTCGCATTCTTTTAAAAGAGGTGCCGGCAGCCGCTTTGCCCTGCCGGAGATATGTGTATCAGATGTCACTACAATTTTCAATTTCACCGCCCCTTTGTCCATTTTTCAGATTAAAAAATCAAGATGCCGATTTTTCATTTAAAAACAGCATCCGTGAAATGATCCATTTCTTCAAGTTTCCGGCTTGACGGATCATGGTTCCAACGGCGGGACAGCAATCTCCGCGTATTGAAGATCATCCCGTTTTTTCATTTTTATCTGGAAATACGAATCGCGGTACTCCGAAACGGAATCTTTCATTTTTACCGCTGTAGGAAGGGTGATGACAGACCGGTGGCCTGAAGAGGGAATGCCCTCAATAAACATCTGATTGGAATTATGGTAGACCTTCATTCGGGATAATTGGCTTTCATCCGTAATCAGGATTTTCACATAGACATGATCAAGGCTCTCAAAAGTCGTTGCCTGCAGCGGCCCCTCAGCCGACACCTGCATCTCCTGTCCGCGTTCGCTGTCCGAATCCATGGAGCCCATCATTTTGGCATTTTTGATGGAAGAAGAAATGGACTGCTCCATTAATTCCTGAACATATTTTTGTATATCATTGTTTAAATAATTCTCGCTTAACCATTTCGGCAGTGTGCCTTTTAAAAATTGGAATGGGAACATGATCAGTCTCCCCTATAAGATTTAAGATTCAATCCTGATGTTTACAATATATGCCCACACTTTCGATTGGTTAAAGAAGGGCTGCAAAAGCAGAAGTGCCCAGTTAGCCCGACAAGCGCAAGACGATTTCCCGGGCGTTCAGCTCCTTAGCCATTAAAAAAGCATTTCCAGAGGTCATTTTTTGACCTCAAGGAAAATGCTGCAGAATATCACTTTATTTTCAACTTTTTTCCATGACTGCAAAATAGTTTCCTTCGTTATCAGCAAAATTGAACACTTTCCCGGAAGGCATATCAACCATTTCACCAACTGTTATATTTTTATCCAGAAAGTCTTGATACAATTCTTCAACGTTCTCGGAGAAAAACATCAACGAAGGAGTGCCCAAGTTTAACTCTGGCTCCATTTTTGCGATTAACTCCTTATTATGCAGAATAAGACTTGTTTCTGCATCCTTTGTGGGAGCAATTTCAATCCATCTCATCCCTTGGCCATTATTTTCTTCGGAAATTACAACGAAACCAGCTTTCTCCGTCCAGAATCGTAATACCTCATCCTGATCATTCACATACAACATAATCTGGCCAACTTTGTTAATCATTTTTTCCCTTCCTTCCATTCGTTTTTTTATTTTACTCCGAATTATGACCGCTTCCATCATGCCTTTGTACCATTTGAAATTTTATAAAAAACGTCGTGCCTTCCTTCCCTGTTTCAATTTCAATCTTTGCATTGTGTCGGGCGGCGATGGCATAACATATACCCAGTCCCAAACCTGTCCCGTTGTCTTTGGTCGTGAAGAATGGAGTGCCCAGTTTTTCCATCACTTCTGAACTGATTCCCATCCCTTGATCCTGAATAGCAAGAACGACAGAATCCTTTTCTTTGTATGTTCTGACCCATAGCGTTTTCCCTTCTTCCATCGCTTCCAGGCCGTTTCGGTATATATTCATGATTAATTGACGTATCTCATTATGATTTAAAAGCAGCTCCGGGACCTCTTCCGTTTCCACTTCGATCATTTTGTTTTGGGTAACCGCATCGACCTTCATCAATGGGGTCATATCAAAAATAATTGTATTTAAATCCATCATTTTCATATCAGAGGTCTTTGTATTGCCTATGGAGAGGAATTCCGTAATTATTGAGTTGGCGCGGTCCAGCTCTTCGATCATGATTTCTAAATAATGATCATGTCTGCCAAAATCATTATCCATCTTTAATAATTGCAGGAACCCCCTCACCGTTGCCATCGGATTTCTGATTTCATGACTGATCCCTGCCGCCATTTGTCCGATCAGATCCAAACTCGATAACCGTTTAAATTCGTTTTCATACCTTTTCTTTTCCGTTATGTTTTTTAAAAGGCAGCAGATTCCATCCTCATAAGGGTAGGCAGATATGTCATACCAGTGTTCTCCATAAGCCGAGAGTATTTCGAATTGTACAGCAATCCGCCCGGACATCGCCCGGTGAAGCTCCTTATACATGACCGTATTGATTCTTTCGGGGAAGACCTCCCACAGGCTTTTTCCAAGTACATCCTTTGCCGTTTTATTATTCGGTAAAACTTGATGTTGATTGACGTACGTAATTTTCCAATCCCTGTCCACTGCAAAGAACCCGCCTGTAATCCCTTCGATTACGCTGACCACCTTTTCATTGGCCACAGCCAATTCCCTCGTTCGTTCTTCGACCATCCTTTCAAGCCTGCCTACATATTTCAGGTTTGAAAAAACCGGAGCAGTCCAGTCAACAATTGATTGTGCAAATTGAATAAGGCAATCACAGTACTTGAAATTATTTTCCTCTTGTACGGCAACAATGATAACCCCCAGCACTTCTCCCAATGAAACAAAGGGAAAGGCCAGCAACGACTTTATATTAAAATTCCGGCAATCTTTGCAGTCTATTCTCTCATCTTTGTGAACATCCGGAACATAGATCGTATTTTTGGTACGAATAACATCTTGAATAATTTCTTTAAAGCTTTGTTCCATTCGGATATAATCGGTTCCCGTCCCCTTATTAATGATAAAAGAAGGCACCTTTTTGTCCGTAGAATCCAGAAGAAAAGCCGCGATGATAGTATTGTTGTCCAAGATCCTTTTTAAGTATGAAAAACAGATATCAATACATTCTTCCATCGAGGAACACTTGGTCAGATCGCGTGACATACCAAGCATCAGCTGCTTTTCAAGAAGCAGGTCCTCCTTCAGCTTCAAATATTTCGCATTTTGAATGGCAACCGCAGCCATATTCACATAGGCTTCGACACTTTTTATCTCTAAACCTGTTAAACTCATTGAAACCCCGTGATTATGTAAAAAAATAAGGCCAAATACCTCCTGCTCGAAAGTGATTGGCAACGCCAGCAATGATTTGATTTGAAAAGCTTTAATCAATTTTGGATCCGGCCTGTCATCCTTGGATACTTCCGGAATATAAATCGTTTTTCTCGACTCAATCAGTTCTTTGGCCAGCTTGTTTTCTTTTGGGTCAATGACCACAGTATCGATTGCCATACCATCAAATGTTTGGGGCTTTCCTGCAACTCCCCTGAACGTTCCATCTTCCTGAGGCAAATAGATCCCTACAGCATCACATTGAACAATTTCTTCAGAAATCGCTTTAGTTACGTGCATCAACACTTCCTGGAGATTCGATTTGGTGTTGATGATTTTTGTTATGTGTGCAAGTCGAGAATAACTCGTCTGTTCCCTTACCATTTTCCAGTCTCCAATCATAAGTTCAAAACACTCTACCAATCATACAAAAGTCTTGTAATGTTACCTATATTTTACATGGATTTCATGACGTTGTAAGCACATTTAGAAAAATAAAGTCGGTTAATTATGAATCCCCTATACAACAACTTTCCTTTCACATATATTAAAATCAGGTGATGATATGAAAACCAAACTATATATGGATACTGGGAAGTTCATAGCAGGAATGACCATGAAGGATCTGAAGGAACCTGAAAAAAACAATATGGCTCTGCATGTTTGTGAAAATACTGCCGATGTGGTAGAAAACCGAAAAGACCTGGCCAAATTTCTTAATTGCGAACTGAGTGATTTCGTTTGCGCCAATCAAACCCATTCCTCCAATTTTCACAAGGTGACGCTTTCTGAAAAAGGACGCGGCGCAGATGGATTAGACACGGCCATCGCCGATACGGATGCCCTGTACACATATGAGCCAAATCTGCTATTATGCTGCTTTACGGCGGATTGCGTACCGGTGATTTTCTATAATGAAGCGAATGGACTCATTGGTGTGATCCACTCGGGATGGCAAGGAACCGTGAAAGAAATCACCTTGAAATTATTTCAGCACTTAATAGAGACGGAACAATGTGAGCTGGAAGATTTTCATATTCAAATCGGGGCAGCATTGAGCCAGGAAAAATTTGAAGTTGATGAGGATGTATTCGCGAAATTCAGGGACCTGGGCTACGCTGATGACTTCATTTATTTTAATGGCGAGACCCGAAAATACCATATCGATAATCAGTTAACAGTGAAAAAGCAATGTGAGCTGGCGGGAGTTCCGGGGGATCAGATTTCCGTAGACCGAACCTGCACCTATTTGAGCCCGGATGGTTTTTCTTATCGGCAAGATAAAAAGTGCGGAAGGCATATGAGTTTTGTGATGAGAAAAGGAGATTGAGCGGGGACCGACCTCCCCTTTTTTGCATTAACGCACTAACGCGGTGGGGGACAGGCCCCCAGTACGTTAACGCGTTAATGCGGTGGGGGACAGGCCCCTTATTCAAGTGCCACAAAATGTCTGATAAGGGATGTTCGTTTCCGGTACCTTTGTGTATTCAGCCTTTTCCGCGGAATACTCATAAGGATCGGACAGTACCTCCATAAGCCGCTCCATTATAGTTAAATCCCCTTCTTCCACCGCGGCTTCCAGCGCCTCTTCCACGCGATGGTTGCGAGGGACCACGGCAGGGTTGCTGTTTTGCATTAACTTATGTGAATCAGCCTTCGATTCTTCTTGATTTTCCAACCTTGCCTCCCAACGCTTTTTCCATTGTGCAAATTCACCCGTCTTAAAAAGGCTCGACTCATCAAATTTATTGCGGGTTAAAGCAAGAAAAGTGTTCGTAAAGTCTGCACGGTGCTTTTCCATTAAGCTGAGGAGATCTTTGATCAACTCTTCATCCTTCTCCTCAACATTAAACAGGCCGAGCTTCGCTCTCATTCCTGCAAGCCAGTGTGATTGAAAGATTTCATTAAAACCGGAAACCTTTTCCTGTGCCAGTTTTACAGCTTCTTCTTTGTCATCATGCAATAGCGGAAGCAGCGTTTCAGCAAACCTCGCCAGATTCCATCCGCCAATCAATGGCTGATTTTCATATGCGTAGCGGCCTTGATAGTCAATCGAACTGAATACTGTTTTCGGGTCATAGGTATCCATGAAGGCACAAGGACCATAATCGATTGTTTCTCCGCTGATGGCCATGTTATCAGTATTCATCACCCCATGGATAAAACCAACTAGCTGCCATTTCGCAATAAGCGCGGCCTGGCGGTTGATTACTTCCTGCAGAAAAGAAAGATATTTATTTTCATCATCATCAATCTCCGGATAATGGCGCTTAATTGCGTAATCCGCTAAAATTTGCAGGTTTTCAACGCCGCCCCATCTGACCACATACTCGAAAGTGCCGACACGCAAATGACTCGCCGCCACACGTGTTAAGATGGCGCCTTCCAGCCTCGTTTCACGAAATACCGGTTCACCTGTTGTCACAACCGCCAAGCTACGGGTAGTGGGAATCCCTAATGCATACATGGCTTCGCTGATGATACATTCACGCAGCATCGGACCCAGCGCCGCACGGCCATCACCTCCGCGAGAATATGGCGTCCGGCCAGAACCCTTCAGTTGAATATCAAACCTTTCGCCTTTTGGCGTCACCTGCTCTCCCAACAGTACCGCACGGCCGTCACCCAACATTGTAAATTGCCCGAATTGGTGCCCGGCATAAGCTTGGGCCAGCGGCTCCGCCCCTTCCGGAATCTCATTTCCGGCAAAAACCGCTGCGCCGTCTTCACCTTTTAGCGCTTCCGGATTCAGCCCTAATGATTCTGCCAATGGATCGTTCAATATTACTAATTCCGGCGATTTTACAGGAGTCGGATTAATGCTGGAAAAAAACATTTTCGGCAAGCGGGCATAACTATTGTCAAAATTCCATCCTATTTCCTTTTTCATAGCTTCTCCTTTCCAATGTAATATTAACTGCACTTTTATATAGACATCCATAAGATCCAGCATCTGTCTTTGTCCTTGTATTATACCCTTTAAACAATAAGTTACGTGTGAATTTCCTAAAAAAGAAGCGGGACCATTTACACGAAACCGCCTCTTTCTCCTTAACCCTTATTCAAAACGAATCCTTGCCTGCACGACAAATTAACATAGCCCTGCTAACCCGCAGGACCATGATGCTTCGCGGCTACAAGCTGCAGGTCTTCCAGAAGCAGCGGATATAGATTGGGACGACGCCTGGCTGCAAGAGGATGGTAAGCGACGGTTGTTTGATAGCCGTCGACCTCATACCAGCTTCCCCGCAACCCCTTAACATCGAGCTCGGGATTTCGGAAGAAGCACTGTACTGCTACGTTCCCCAAACAGACAATGAGTTCAGGCTTGTGTTTAAAAATCTGTTCGTCCAGATGGCGCATGCAGATTGTACGTGTCTTCTCCTTGTCGTAAGCGCGTACGGGCTTTCTTTTTAAAATATATGTAACGTATAGCTCGTCTTTATCCAAACCGGCTTCATGTGCCGCTTTCTGCAGTGTCTGCCTCGTCCCGCAGACCATCGGATTCCCTTCGCGGTCTTCGCGGGCGCCGGGATTGTCGAGGATAATCATAATGGGTGCCTTTGCGTTTCCCTCACCCCAAACCATCCGTGATCCCTGCTGGTACAACCCGCATTCACGGCAGTCTTTTTGAGATTCGGGCGCAGGATCCTCCGGCCAGATTTCCGGGCAAAATGAAGTCATGCTTTTCACGCTCCTTTTTGCATAGGATACCCTAAATTTATGTTCACAGGCACATTAAAAATAAGCCCCGCAAGTGGCATTCACCTGCAGGGCCCATTAAGAAGGTATAAAATTTTGGCTGAATCTTCTATATAGAATGAGATATGATATGTCCAGCTTCAGGCGCCATCGGTTCGAGGTCATAAGTCAATCGCTGATGAAGACAAACTACGCCTTCTTCAGCGCTTGTCTTATGCTTGTCGCCTAAGGCTGCGCGCCTTGCGCTTTTCTTATTAATTCTCTTCTATTTCTCTGCGGTTTTTCTTGAATAACTTAGACAATACTTCATATACGATTGGCACAATGATCAGAGTGAGTAATGTCGAACTTGCCAAACCGCCGATGACGGTGATTCCAAGACCTCTTGAAATCAACCCTCCTCCGCCATTGCCAAGCGCCAATGGAATCAGCGCGCCAATTGTAGCAATTGCGGTCATCAGGATTGGGCGGAGACGCGTTGCCCCGGCTTCCAATACCGCCTGGCGCATTGTCAATCCGGCCCGTTCCATTCGGACAATCCGGTCAACCAGAACGATGGCGTTCGTCACAACAATACCGATCAGCATCAATAACCCCATCATAACGGAGACTGAGATGGTTTCACCGGCAAGGAACAAGCCGGCAAAAGCTCCGATTACGGTAAATGGCAGTGAGAAAAGAATAGCAAATGGCGCAACACCTTCATGGAAGGTAACAACAAGGATGAAATATACAATGGCGACCGCTGCCAGCATGGCCATGCCAAGCTGTGTAAATGTTTCATCCATATCTGCCTGCACGCCTGCAGTTTCGACAGTCACGCCTTTTGGCAGATCCAATTGATCTACTTTTTTACCAATTTGTGAAGTAACTTTAGAAATGTCATCGCCTTTCACTTTCCCTGAAACCGTTGCATAATATTCGCCTTTACTGCGGTCAAGTGTATTGTACGTGGATCCTTTCTTCACTTTGACGAGATCTGAAAGCGGCACTGTATCACCAAGCGCTGTTGGAATTTTCTTATCCAGAAGTTCATCTACAGTATCCGGCTGATCCGCTTGTTCTTGCTGAACAATGACATCTAAAGAATTTCCATCCTTTTCCACTGTCGTCAAGACATCTTTAGTTTTTTGCGGATTTAACATCATTGCGAGCTGCCCTGTTGTCAATCCGTATTTCAGCAATTCAGCCTGTTCCACCCTAAATGTATATTTGACAAAAGCCTCCTCGGCACTGGAAGAAACATCTTTAAGTCCATCATTTTTCTTCATGATGTCTTCTACCCGTTCAACCGATTCGTTCAGTTTATTTAAGTTTTCGCTGTAAAGTGTGTAACTCACCTCATTGGTGGTGCCTGACATTGACGAGAAGTCCTGGTTTTTCCAAGTTCCTGATTGATCAAGCGTCGTTACATACTTTTCTATTTTTTCCCTTGCCTCTGGGAAGTTCTCCATATCCGGGTCAAAAATCAAAAACATTAAGGCTCCGCCGGCGCCTCCGCCCATCATGGCAGCGGAAGGATCCCCCGCTTCTGTGACAGACACTTGCACAATGTCAATATCATCACGCTTCAGCATTTTATCTTCAACAACTTTAACATTTTCCAGGGTGTCCTCACGCAGTTCCCCTGCTTTTGGCGTGTACGTTAAATACATCACTTTTTCTTCGTCGCTGCCCAAAAAGCTGAAACCAATAAGCGGCGTTAACGCCAAGCTGCCCGCAAGTAAAGCAATCGCAAGCACTGACGCAATGATTTTATGGTTAAGAACCCCATTAAGAAATCTCTTATACCCATTTGCCAGTTTCCCGGGACCTTTGTGGCTTTTTTCGGTTTTTTCGCCATACAACTTCTTTTTAAACAAGAAATGCGAAAGAGCTGGCACAATGGTAATCGCCACAAGCAACGAGGCCCCAAGCGCAAAGGCCATTGTCAAGGCGAACGGCATGAACAATTCGCCGACCATTCCGCCGACAAAAATCATCGGAGCAAAGACAGCAACCGTCACTAATGTCGATGACATAATCGGTTTGAACATTTCGATGGTCGCTTCGCGTATAAGTGCGCGGCCGTTTAGTTTTTCCTCTTTCAAATGCAAGCGCCGGTAAATATTTTCAACAACGACAATCGAATCATCGATGACCCGGCCAATCGCAACCGTAACCGCACCGAGCGTCATAATATTCAACGTGATATCCAACCAGTTCAATAGCATTAATGCCATGAAAATTGATACTGGAATTGATATGATCGAAATAAGCGTTGATTTAAAATCCCGGAGGAAAAGAAGGATGATTAGTATAGCGATCAATCCGCCAAATAACGCTTTTTCAATCATCGTTGCCACGGAATCCTCGATCGGTTCTCCCTGGTCAAGCGTTACATCAATGGAAAGGCCATCATACTTCGACTTTTCTTCTTTAATTAATTTCTTTACTTTATTGACAACATCAACCGTGTTCGCCTGCTGATCTTTGACAATTTGAATTGCAATGGCATCTTTTCCGTTTGTACGGGAAACCGATTCAACCTTCCCGACTGTCTTGACTTTTGCGATGTCGCCAAGCTTCACAAATGGCGATGGATTGGCAGCAGACGGCGTGACAGGAATTAACATATCCTTCAATTCTTTGACAGTCATGAATTTGCCGTCAATTTCAACAGCCTGCTCGCCTTCCTTAAACTCATAAAGTCCTAATGAAACGTCCATGTTGCTGGCTTGGATCATTTCTTTGACTTTATCTTCCGTCAAATCCAATTCATCCAATTTCGCTTTATCGTACGTGAGGTCCACTTCTTCGATATGCTGGCCGGTGATGGTAGCGGAGGCCACTCCATCAAGCTTTTCGATTTTCGGCAGCAAACCTTCTTCTACTGTTGACGTTAATTCAACAATATCTTCTTTTGAGCTGCTGACACTCAGGGCAATAACCGGCATCATGTTCATGCTGATGGCGGATGTTGTCGGCTCCTCTGCCCCTTCCGGCAATTCAACATTATCCAAAGCCGATTTTAATTCCCTTTTCGCCTCATCCATATCGATCCCATATTCATACTCCACCTGGATGCTCGCCATATTGGAATAGGAATTGGAATAAACAGCTTTCACATGGTCCAGGCCTTCTGTCGCTTTTTCTATCGGCATGGAGACTTCTTCCATTACCTGTTCAGGAGTCGCTCCTGGATATACACCCGTTACCATTAAAAAAGGAATGGAGATATCCGGGATCGTCTCCGTTTTCATTCGTGTCCCCGAGTAAATACCGGATACCGTAATGATGATTGTTAACAGCCATACCGCAAGTTTATTCTTTAAGACAAAATTGACTAACCCGTTCACAATTACACCTGCCCAAAATTGACTTTTTCCTTACCGTTTCCTATAATAATGACCGGTTGGTCATTTGTCAATGAATACCCGGGGAGCGATCGATTAAAATGGCAAAAAAACAGTTAATCATGGAGAAGGCATTGGAGCTTTTTGCCAAGCAAGGATTTGAATCTACGTCTGTTCAGCAAATAACAGAACATTGCGGCATTTCCAAAGGTGCATTCTACCTGTCCTTCAAGTCGAAGGACGAATTGATATTAGAGTTGCTTGATCATTTTACGATGCAGGATTTATTAGAAATTGACTACTTGGTCAGAAATACAGAAAATGAGACTCTCTTATATGATTTTTATCAGGCAACGTTTGATTCTTTTCAAAAGCACTCGGACTTCGCCAAAATATTTCTTAAGGAGCAGATGCATACACTTGATGAAAAGTTTGTAAATAAAATGCGCACCTATGAAAAATCATTCGAGGAAGTAATTTTAACCATAGTGGAACGGTTGTACCGCGAGGAAATCAAAGAAGCCAAATATGATTTAATCTATTGCATCAAGGGATTTTTGAATACTTATTCACAGATTCTTTTATTCAGTGATGCACCGGTTGATTTAGAATTGCTTTCCCAATCGCTTGTGGAAAAAACCAATATACTGGCAAGGCATACGACCATTCCCTTTATTACAAAAGAAATAGCGCAGGTTTGTCCGGCAAGCGAAAAAGCAACGAAAGAACAAATTCTTGAACTGATTCAAGAAAAGATGGAGGAAATGGAAGATTCAATCGAAAAAGAATCACTTGTCCTGTTAAAAGAACATTTGCTGAAGCCGGCCCTCAGCCCCGCCATCGTGAAAGGCTTGCTGGAGAATATCCGCCACCACCCTCATTGTAAATGGATCTCCTATTTGCTTCGGCGTTATTGGGAAATGTGAGTTTTTCAGTGAAAATACCCTAAAAAGGACAATGATTACTGTATTATAAATCGGATAATTGTGTGGCAAAAAACCGAGTGAACGTAAAGGTATCTTTACATTCACTCGGTTTTTTGCCAATATAAATGTAAAGGTATCTTTACTTTATATGGAGGTTTGATTAATGACAGTAGTTAACCATATTAGAGAAATCCGCAAAAAGAAGGGGATAACTCAAATTAAAATGGCTGAGGATCTGCAAGTCACTCGTCAAACTATAAATGCAATTGAAAAAAACAAGTATAATCCCAGTCTTGAATTAGCATTAAAAATAGTTGCATATTTTGATATGCCAATCGATGAAATATTTACTTTAGAGGAGGATGACAAATGAGTGTAAAAGACAGAAAAAAACGGAGAAGAATTTTAGAAAAATGGACGCCATTCTTTATTATAACTTGTACTTTTATAGGTGCTGTTCTGGGTTCATTTCTTTTCTATTTTTTTCAAGGTGAATTTCCGTATGAGGTACTTACAGGTGGTTTTGTAGCAACTATTATTTTGACAGTAATTCAAGTAATTAAACAAAAACGAAAAAAAGATAATTTGCCCGAAGCAGATGAACGAGTCATCCACAATGTTTTCCGTTTTTTTGCATATTCATCACATATTTCCTTAGCATCTTTATTTGTGGCTTTAGCAGTTTTTACGCTATTAGGATACGAGTCTATTTCAATTCTTTATCTATGGATATTTTTCTTTTCGTATATTTGGATAGTAGGGATCGGTGCCCTTATCATTAAAAGAAGGTAAATATGATTAAAAAACCCGATTTTAACTAAGAACATATTAATCTATCACCATATTGTAAAATTCACCAGGTTTTATTCGTTTAATCTTTCCAATCGTTTCAGGAAAGCGTCTAGTATTATTCGTCACTATGTATGAACAGTTCTCTTGAATAGCCGTTACCCAGACATGAACATCTTGTTCATCATACTGACGTAACGGCTTCTGCAATCCGTTTTCTTCGGCTAAAAGAACAGCCTTTTCAGTTGAAAGTTCACTGATTTCTGCAAGGGCCTTTCCAATTTTCATCTCGTTTCGCCTGACAATTTCCCAATGGTGACGACCAACCCTGCTATTTACAGCAGGGGAATTTTCCAGGATGGGATAAACGAAATGATTCAAGAAACCTTCAACTATTTCAATTGGATAAATAGCCCCACCGATTCCATCATGTGTTGCATTTCGCAGGAATTCCATTAAACATACTCTTGAGATAACCACTCGATAATCAATGGTCTGAGCTGCCATGGTTAGTATTTGACGGTTGATTCCTTCTCCTCGAATGGCTCCACAAAGTACAGTTGTATCAAGCAAAACAATTGGGGAGGATGAATTATAGGAAGTCATCGTCATTAACCTCCCCATATTGGGCATTGAATTCATTTAGCTGATGTTCAAAGGCTTTCCGCTTTCTTGCTTCTTCAAGAGTGATTTTGAAATATTTTTTTGGAATACGCCAACGATTGCCTTCTGTTTTTTTAGCATCCGGATATTTCCCTTTTTCGCACCAACGCCGAATCGTTTGATCAGATACGCCGATAATTTTAGCAGCTTCAAGCGTACTATAACTATTCGCATAGTCCACTTCTTCCTGCAGTGGTATAGTTGTAGCCGAACTTGGCATAACAGACACCCGCATCTGCGTTTGTCCGGCTATAATTTTGGCCAGAATTCCCTTTCGGTCTAACTCAGGAATCACTTCGGAAAGTTTTTCAACGTAATCCACCAGGTTTTCGTAAGCTGCCGTAGTGTCTTTACTTTTTAGGGATTCGTAAATTTTTTTATCTTGTGCACGAATGCGAATTATGAACTCGTTGGAGGGCAGATCTATTTTCACTTCATCTAAAAATGCTGTTGGGAGCCCTAATTTTGATAATGTTCCTTCAATCAGTCTTTTGAATAAAACCAAGGCGTTTTCAGAATGGTTTTGCTCTTTTAAAATGGCGACTGTTTCCCATAATACTTCTTCTTCATGTTCTTGAGACATGAGAATCCCACCTCCTGCTTACAGTATATACAATTTCATGTTGGGTAATCAACGAGTTTTCAACATATCCAACACTCACAACATACGAGTTCTCCGTTAGTTCCTCACATGCAGTAATATTTGCCTGCAAAAGAGAATTCCATAAATCTTTACTGCCTGGGGTTTGGAATGATCACCTTTACATAAGCCCTCCATAGAGAGAGTGTATTAAACAAAAGTTTTCCATATATTTTAAAAGGAGTGCCATTGTCTTGAAAGGACATTCACCAGTGTCGCAGATGAGACGGAAAAAGGGGGTAGTTCGTAAGAGAACAGGGAAGTGGCTTGATCCTTGCGGGGTTAGGCGCCGGAGCTAGTCAGTCATTCTTAAAAACATATACTTTTTTCCTTATAAAAAAACCTGCCATAATGTAATGACAGGTATAGCGTTATTCAGTTCAATATGATTAGGCGGCTCCCCTGCCGCTTTTTGATCTGCAATTTCTGAAACACTAATCTGCAATCAACAGCTTGTACAATACCTCGCTAATTATACCCCCTGCCGTTTTCGGCGCAGTCTTTCCAGGCAATCCAAGGGCATGGACAGCCTTTAAACCTTTTTCCTTGGCAAATGCAAAGTCAGTACCTCCCGGCTTGGAAGCAATATCAATAATCAAGGAAGACTTCGCCATTTTTGAAAGAATGGCCGCATCCAAAAGCATATGAGGAACCGTATTCATACAAATATCAATTTCAGAAATATAATCAGCCAAATGATCCAAATGAACAGGACGCAGCCCCATTTCAATAATTCGCGCAAAGTCGGAATCTTTTCTGGCAGCCACGCTGACTTGAGCACCTACGGATGAGAATAGCCTTGCTAACGTTACACCCGTTCTGCCAAATCCCAGCACCATCACCTTGGAACCATGAATTGTATGATCTGTCTCCTCAATGGCGATCTTTAACGCTGCTTCGGCTGTTGGGATCGAGTTTAAAACGGCTACGTCATCGCGGTCGGTCAGACGAACGAGATCTCTGCCGGCCTGCTTTGCAGCTCCATCCAAATAATCATTGGAAATTCCTGTGTACACTATGCAATGACTCGGCGTAAGCTTCAACATTTCGGGCATCAGCTTTAAAGATTCATCCGAATAAACGGCTTCGACCTCGCCATCGGCACTTGTTCCGTTCAACGGCAGCAAAATAGCATCAACTTGCTCGAAATTCACCTGATCCAGCATTTTGTTGTATATATTGGAATGGGAGAAACTTATTTGATTAAATCCTGCTAAAAAAATGCGGAGCCCCTTTGAAGCCAATTGATCAATGACTTCCAAGTACCGCTGATCGCCTCCGATAATTAAAAGATTCAAATTTTTCTTTTTCCCCACTGACAATACCGCCTTTCCCGTAATCACGTATCATTCCAGTTGATAATCCCTGATCTTATTATAGAGGGTTGAAATAGAGATTCCCAAAGAACGGGCCGCCTGCTTTTTACTTTCCAATGAACTCCCGAAATGCTGTAAAGTCTGTTGAATATGTTCTTTTTCGACATCCTTTAAAGGCAAAATCGACGGTGCGGATGAAGATACATCATGTTCTATCCCCTTTGGGGCAGAAGAAGTGCCTATTATTCTTTTGATCTGTTTCAATACCAAGGCATCCGGTATGACAGATGAAGGGCTCTCATTCATCAGTCTTTCTAAAACATTCTCCAGTTCCCGAATGTTTCCCGGCCAATTGTGTTCAGATAAAATGGAAATTCCTCTGTTTGTAAGCTGCATTGGATTCAGCCCGATTCTCTGTGATATCCCATTCAACAACTCCTGCACCAGCAAAGGTATATCCTGTTTTCTTTTTCTCAAAGGAGGCACTTCAAGGCGGATGACATTCAACCGATAATATAAATCTTCACGAAACTTTCCTTCTGAAACCAATGTTTCCAAATCAGCATTTGTTGCAGCAATGATACGAAAATCAACATGAATTTTCTTCACGCCGCCTATTCTCTCAAACTCCCTATGTTGTAAAACCCTTAATAGTTTCACCTGCAAGGAGAGGCTCATCTCACCAATTTCATCTAAAAACAAAGACCCGCCATTGGCCAATTCAATTTTGCCGGCCTTTTGCTTTATGGCGTGCGTAAACGCACCTTTTTCATAGCCGAACAGCTCGCTTTCCAGTAAATCCTCCGGAATCGCTGCACAGTTGACAGTGACAAATGGTTTGTCACTAAGCTTGCTTTCTGTATGAATGGCATGGGCAAATAATTCCTTTCCGGTCCCGCTTTCGCCGGTAATTAAAACGGTAGAACGGGTACGCGCTGCCTTTTTGGCCATGTTTATAGTTTCTGTGATTTCATCACTTTCACCGATAATATGATGAAGTGAATATTTGGATTCATATTTGTCACTTGATTGCTGACTGATCATTCTCTGTTCTTGTTCGTGTTCCATCAGCTTTTCCGTCAAGTATTTTACTTCAGTCACATCTTGGAAAGTCGCAACGGCCCCTATGAACTTGCCTTCCACAAAAATGGGAGCAGCATTGGCGACTGTTTCAACATTAGAGCCCATACTGGAAGACTTATATCCGAAAACAGGTGCTCTCGTTTTAAAAGCTTTGTTCAATGATCCATCCGGAGATACCTCTCCAATGTGCTTCCCAAGCCTTTCTTCAGGCGAAACATTAGTAATTCTCGAAAAAGAAGGGTTAATGAAGCGAATTATGCCGTCAGAATCAACAAATTGCACACCTTCATGTGAGTGCATTAAAATGGTTTGATAAAACTGTTGCTTTTCGGTCAGCGATTGAATTTTACTTGCTTCCTGAGCCAATTTTTCAAGGATCCAAAATGTTTCCGGCGTAACCACCACTCTATTTTTCCCGGCAAGCTTTTCCGCTTCTTTCCGATAAACCTCTTCATTTCCGGCGACCAAAATGATATGGATTTCTTGTTCATTCAACTTTTCGGCAGAATGAAAAAATGGAATATCCTTAGGGTTTTTGTCTGCAAGCGGATCAACCACGGCAACGAGGGAAACAACTCCCAGACCAAACCAATCCGTCATTTTATCCAATAGGTCTTTTCGATAGCCAATAACTAAAACTGAAATTGGATCATGTGCAGCCATCCTATTTCCCCCTAAACTGTGCAACATTACAAATTTTATAATTTATATCATATTAACACACAGGGAGGGAAACCGATTAACCACTTTAAATGGAGGATTTTTCCACGATTGGCACATCCAATCTGACGAGATCCTCGTAGGACTCACGCTTGATGACAAGCCTGCTTTCTCCATTTTCCACAAAAACGACCGGCGGCCTGGGAATACGGTTGTAATTGTTGGCCATGGCATATCCATATGCACCCGTGCAGAAAACCGCCAAAATATCATCTTTATCCGGGGCGGGAAGAGGGAGGTCCCAAATGAGCATATCACCGGATTCACAGCACTTCCCCGCAATTGACACCACTTCGTCCTGCTTGTCATGCGCCCTATTGGCCAGTATGGCTTCATATTTGGCGTCATATAAAGCAGGTCTGATATTGTCGCTCATCCCGCCGTCAATGGCCACATATTTCCTAATATTCGGCACGTCTTTTCTGGAACCGATTGAATAAAGAGTCGTGCCTGCGTCCCCGACAAGCGAGCGGCCCGGCTCAATCCATATTTCCGGCATCGAAAGCGACAGACGCTCAGTTTCTTTTCTCACTTCGATAATCACTTTTTCAACATACTGCTCCGGAGAAAGCGGCGTATCCTCATCTGTATAGCGGATGCCAAAGCCGCCCCCAAGATTCAGTACCTCCGGCAGGAAACCATACTCTCTGTTCCATTCACTTAATTTTCCCAATACTTTTTTGGCGGCCATCACAAATCCGGCTGTTTCAAAAATTTGCGATCCGATATGGCAATGCAGCCCAAGCGGATTCAAATACCCGCTTTCCAAAGAGATGGCCAGCGCTGTTTCCGCCTGTCCGTTCTCCAAGTCAAATCCGAATTTCGAATCCTCCTGTCCAGTGGTGATATAGTCATGCGTATGGGCCTCAATCCCCGGCGTCACGCGAAGCAATATATTGACTGCTTGTTTTCTTTCCCGACACAAATGGCGGAGCATGTGAAGCTCATGAAAATTATCGACAACAATGCAGCCGATTCTTTGGTCCAACGCCATTTCCAGTTCCTCTTCACTTTTGTTGTTTCCGTGAAAATGAATTTTTTCTACAGGAAATTTAGCAGCAATAGCCGTATACAGCTCCCCGCCGGAAACTACATCCAGGGAGAGGCCCTCTTCATGGACAAGCTGAAGCATCGCGATGGACGAGAAGGCTTTGCTGGCATACGCAACCTGCGATTTCACTCCATATTTTTCAAACATCTTTTTAAAAGAACGTGCACGAGTCCTGATTAATTCCACATCATACACATATAATGGGGTGCCGTATTCTTCAACTAATTCCACTGTATCGCATCCGCCAATTTCAAGATGGCCTTCATCATTGATTGATGCGGTTCCATGTAAGTACATCAATTTACCTCCAAATCAAAGCTTTATTTTCTAATGATATCACTTAAAAGGACAGGACGGACCGGAGCCTGCGCATGCTGCAGGGGAGGGGCTTGTTTGCCCTTTTTGGATTCTATGATCTCACGGACAATCGGCTGGCAAACCCTGCCCTGACAATAGCCCATTCCGACCCTCACCCTTTTTTTAATCCCGGGTACACTATCGGCTCCTTCATCCATTGCATTCAAAATTTCCGATAAACAGACACCTTCACACCGGCAAATAATCATGTCACTCATACAATGCCTTCCTTCTTCCATATCTCATTCATCTTCGAACGCCCTTCTTCGATTTTGGGAAGAAAACGGAGCGGAGAGATTTCCCTTGCTTTCTTCACCTTCATCATTGCTTCATTGACTGAAATCGAACTTTTCCTTCCCATGGATTTCAAAATGGATGATGCCGCCAGATTCCCTTGCGCCATAGCGACTTTTGCTCCTTCAATCCCGGTAATATTTCCCGCTACATATAATCCTTTTACAGAGGTGGACATATCAGGCCCATGCAATGGTACCATCCCTCCCAATTCGGGGATATCAATAATCGGGCATCCCGCTACCTGGGCGAGATCGGCCATTGGGTAAAGGCCCGCGGATAGACAAACTGTATCGACTTCTATTTGTTCAATTTTCCCGGCAGGGCGCCCATCAACGGAAACAGATTGTAGAGTAACAGCTTCAACCTTCTTTTCCCCTTCAATTTTTGCAACCGATTTACGTAAATAAATGGGGACACCATTCACCTTAAGAAAATTGAATTTTAATGCCCGGGCTGCCAGATTGGGGAACCGGCCTAAAGCAAATGTGCCTGCCATTCGCATAAGAGGATTAGGAGCAAGGCCCGCCACATCCTTAAGCCGCTCCAGCGTTTGTCTAGGCGAATGATTTTGGCCGGTTGCCGGTGACAGAGGCGGCAAGGCCATGCCTGCCACATCGATGCCGGCATTTTTCATCTCTATCATGACTGACAATGAGAGCGGGTCAATCCCAACAATCATCACTTTTTTTCCAACCGCTACATGATGCAGATTGGTAAACGTCTGGGCAGCACCTATGCTGACGGCTCCGGGAAGCGTCCACCCGGGAATGGGCAAAGCTTTCTCAATCGAACCCGTGGCTAACAACAATACTTTTGAGATAATCGCGTTTACTTTCTCTCCGGTTACATCTATCTTCCATTTTCCGCTGACAGACCACGCTGTCACACCAGTAAAAATATGAACCCCTAGATTGCGTGCTTTCTCCTCCAGTTTTTCAGCAATTTCTTTTCCATTCCAAATCCTTTCATCAGGCGGAGCTTTGCGATCTTCATAATGCTGTCCAAGCAATCTCCCGCCCGCCCGGTAATACTCATCAATGACAGCAACAGATAAGCCGTTTTGGACCAATTCTATCGCCGCGGCAAGACCCGAGGGCCCGGCCCCGATGATGGCAGCGTCAACTTTCATCTCTTGAATTCTCCTTCGGTGAAAAAACCCTCGTTCCTTGCTTGTTTGGAGTCAAACAAGTACGGACATTAGGGATGCCGTCGACATCTGCCCGACATTCATAGCAATGGCCGATTCCGCAAAATATTCCGCGGCTTTCACCTGTAACCTCACATACCCGGATCGTTTTAATGCCATGGGCAAGCAAAGAAGCGGCAATCGGCTCCCCTTCATAGCCGGTTAATTTTTCATTGTTAAAATAGAATTCAATTTCTTTTGGTTTTTTAAAGGTGTTTATTCTTAAGGAACCAGACAATTTGTATTCACTCCCTCTGTACCAGTGCCGTGCTGATTGAAACGGCTCAATGAAAACGGCCGAATGTCTATTCCGGGATCTGCTCCGCATACAACCTGTGCCATTATTTTTCCGGTAATCGGGGCAAGTGCAACACCATCTCCCTCATGCCCGGCGGCTATATAAATACCGTCCATACCATCGATGGAACCAAGAACAGGCATGCCATCAGGCGTATAAGGGCGGAGACCGGCAAATGCCCTGATAATCCTTACATTTGCCAATTCGGGAAAAGCGCGTACTGCTGCTTCGCCAATTTTCTGGGTAATCTCGGAAGATGGTTTCGTATTATATCCGGCAAACTGGCGGGAACCGCCGATTAACAACGTCCCGCTGCGGGTTTGCCCGATAGCTAAACCAATCCCAAAAGGATCGGCAGATTCTTTTAATTTGTTTGCAATATAAGATGCACTGAGAATATTGCAGTGTAAAAATGGGTCCAGTCTTTCGGACACAAGGATCTGGCCGCGTCTTGGGATAATGGGAACGTCTACCCCTATCTGCTTAAACAGCATAGGCGTCCATACGCCCCCGGCCATTACAACCGCATCAGCGTAGAGTTTTTCTCCCGATACCTCGACTCCGATGATACGGTTTTTTTCGACTATCAACCCTGTGACAGGGGACTGCAATTTAACTTTGGCCCCCAACCTTTGGGCAGCTCTTGCCATAGCGAATGAGACATTTAATGGATTGACTTCCGCATCATGCTCCCACCAAGTCGAACCAAGCAGCTCTTTTGATAAGCCCGGCTGGCGTTCCCGGGCTTCGTCACCGGATATTAGCCGTACATCTATCCCTGCTTTTTGTTGCCGCCTGATCATATCCTCCATAGCCTTCATTTCTTCCATCGTTTCAATAATGATCATTCCGCCGCCTTTTCTATATTCAAGGTCGGCTTCCAGTTCATCTTCAAGATTCTCATACAGTTTTGCGCTTTCTTTTGCCAAATCCAGGGTTGGACCGGGTTTTTTTGATTGGAGCATGATGGCCCGGTCGCAAGCTCCGGATGTCCCGGATGCAATATCTTTCGATTCAAGCAGGGTCACATCCGCACCTGATTTTGCAAGGTAGTAGGCTGTCGAAGTTCCAATCAGCCCACCGCCTGCAACAATGATCTTATAGCTCACTGACTGCCTCCTCCAAAATCGTTTGTAAGATGTAAAGTCTATTTATGCAAAAATCATACCTAGTGATTGGCGGACTTAAAAAAGGGTTTTAACATCCCTTTTTATAAATTTTATAAAAACAACCAGCAGCCTTTTTTAAAAATAAAAGCCCCTATCCTCCTGCGAACAAAGGTAACAGGGCTTTCATCACTCCAGGATTATTTAAATTATTGCACTGCAGATTCTTTTGGCAGTTGAGAATCACGATCCGTCGGCAACAAAAGGGACAGAACGATCGTTAGTATCGATGAAATAAGTACTCCCCATAAAATTCCGAAAGCCAAGGATGCAGCGGCTCCGGAAACCAAACCAATTCGGCCGCCCCATACTGATACCCCGCTATTTTGTGTACCCATATCAAAGGATTCCTGTTTTCTGCGTTTCCACAGCAATCCAATGATTAGAACAGGTATGACACCGCCGCCGGCCATTGTGTATGCCAAACTGAACAGGCCAATGATTGACTGCGCCCAAACCGCGGCTCCTACCGAGAAAATCCCAACAAGCAAAATGCACCAGCGAGTAAATTTAATGTAAAAATCATCTGTTCTTCCTTTTGTATTAGGGATGACTAAATCATTTGTAATGACTACTGCAGCCGAATGCAGCAGGGATGATGCACTGGATATGGCAGCGAGATAAATAAGAATAAAGAAACCTAATGCCACAAGTTGTGTCATCTCTTCCAAAATCAGCCAAGAGATTGCCTGGCTCGGATCAAGATCCGGGTTCGTCGCTTTGACCACCAAACCGGAAACAGTTGCCAAACAAGTAAAAATAATGGCTACGATTCCACTGTAAAACATTGCCCGGCTGGCATCTTTCGGTTTTTTGGCTGCAAAGCAGCGCTGCCAATACACCTGTGCGGCAAGCACTCCTAGAGTTCCGGTCAAAAACAACGTAAATACCTCTCCAAATGACAATGTCATTTCCGCCAATTGACCTGCACCTGCGTCCCCTAAGCTTGTTTTCAATTCAGAGAAGCTGAAATTGACTTTGGCAAAAACTTTTATATAAATCCAAATGGCAATGGCAATAAGCAATGCTCCCTGGATCAAATCGGTCCATACAACTGAGTACATTCCTCCGATTAATGTATAAAGAATGAATACCGCCGAAAATACCACAATCATAGGAATTGGGTCTGTTCCCGTGAAGACAGAAAACAAGTCGCCCATCCCTTTTGCCTGGCCTCCAACCCATGCAATCATAATGGATGAAGTCAACAGGCCAACCAACGCACGAGAAATTCTGTCCCGCAACAGCAGGTCATTCATTAATTCCGCAAGCGTCTTATAAGTAAATTTGGCAGCAAAGCCCGCAAACACGAGGGCAAAAAGGACTTTTGCCCCCTGCTCCCCAACAACAAAAGGGATGTTGGCCAAACCGATTTCATACCCCTTCGAAGAATGCCCGACAAAGTTTCCTACACCCATAATGGTTGCAATATCAGTAAATAAGAGCAAAATGAAAGGCAATGTTCCTCCCGCGATGGCGAAGTTCGTGAAACTTGTGCTGGCTTTCTTTGTAAAAATTAACGACATGCAAATAAAGAAAACACTGAGAACAATGGTAGCTGTCCAAGTTAAAGATAGTAGGCTCATATGATTTCTCCTTTATTAATATTTTCCGCATAATTACAGACTGATAATTCCAAATTTTTAGTAAAGAAGTTGCATTTCATGCCTTCTTATTTTTATATGCAAAATTCATGCCCATATTAACCTCAAGCAACATTCTTATGTATGAGCCTCCAGATATATTACGAAATTTGGTAAAGATTTTATATTAATCATATTTAATCATATGAAATTTATTTCAGATTATATAATTTGGAAATGTATAGTTAATAAATTCTGCAATTTTTTAGCCAATGACTTTTATCTGTTCTATAGGTAAAATGGTGGTAGATTTAATTATAATTCAAAGTGGGGAAAATAATGATTAAGGCAATTTTTTTTGATTTGGACGATACACTTTTATGGGATAAAAGAAGTGTAAAAGAAGCATTTGCCGCAACGTGCAGAGCGGCTGAAGAACGGTGCGGATTAAATCCGGATGAATTGGAAGAAGCGGTTCGGGAGAAGGCAAGAGAACTCTATTCTTCCTATGAAACTTATCCTTTTACCCAAATGATCGGCATCAATCCGTTTGAAGGCTTGTGGGGGGACTTCCGCGACGAGACAGAGGATTTTCAAAAGCTGAGCAAAATTGTTCCGGAATATCGCAAAAATGCCTGGACATTGGGATTAAAGCAATTGGGCGTAGATGATCCGGATTTGGGCGCCGAGCTGGGCGAACTTTTTCCAAAAAACCGAAGGAAAGTTCCATTCGTATATGAGGACACATTCCAGGTACTCGACGAATTGAAAAAGGATTACCTTCTCGTGCTTATTACAAACGGATCACCAGATTTGCAGAATACTAAGCTGGCCATCACCCCGGAGCTCGCTCCATACTTTGACCATATCGTCATTTCCGGCGGCTACGGAAAAGGAAAGCCTGACAAAGGTATATTCGAACATGCCCTGTCTCTGGTCTCTTTAGAAAAAAACAAAGTAATCATGGTAGGCGACAACTTAAATACGGATATCCTTGGAGCCAATCGTGCGGGTATCAAGTCTGTCTGGATTAACAGAGAGGAAAAAGAGCGGAGCGAAGTAGAGCCCTCCTATGAAATCCAGCAGCTGAGCGACCTTTATGAACTTTTAGACAAAATAAACGACTGACAAGCCTGTGCTTGTCAGTTTTTTGCATACACCAAAAAAGACGGGGCTGTCCAGAAAGTCATTTTTTTTGACTTTTGGACACCCCTTTTCATGTTCTAAAAACCTTGATATACCAGCATTTTTAATTATTGAGTATTAGGGGATTTCCACTTTTCGGACAGCCCTGTCTTCGATTTTGCTTATGCCGCAGTTTCTGCATGCTGGTTGTTTGTTTTTTTATTTTTGATAATAAAGTATGTGACAGTCAACGCGGTGCAGACAAGAATGTATAGTGCCAGTATTCCGATGTTATGCCACATAAATGAGTAATCCCCGCTTGAAATGACCGCTTTAAATGCCTGGACAGTATAGGTCATCGGCAATAGGTTATTGAATGGCTGCAGCATCTTTGGAATTAATTCCAGCGGGAATGTACCTGCGCTTGTTGTCAGCTGCAAAATAAGAATGACAATCGCTATGAACCGCCCCGGATCTCCCAGTGTTGTGACGAGGAGCTGTATCATTGTCATAAAGGTTATACTTGTAATGATGGATACGAAAATGAACAATGGAACACTTTTCACTTCAATCCCCAATCCAAATATTAAGACAGCATCTACCAAAAGTGCCTGTATTATTCCTGTGACAGCCACGACTCCGAATTTGCCCAGGAACCAGGCAATGCCATTGCGTGGTTTTATGGCAGGTTCCCTTAAATTAAAGACAATCGTCATCAATAAAGCACCAACAAATAATCCCAATGATATAAAATATGGCGCAAAACCTGTACCGTAGTTAGGAACCGGGTTTACTTCTTCCTTATCCACCTTAACGGGGTTTCCCATCATATCATACGTATCATCATTGGCTTCTACTGAGCTTGCTTCCTCTGCCGCATCACTCAATTTCTCATGCAGCTCCGCAGTTCCATCATGCAGTTCAGATGTCCCATCTGAAAGCTTCCCGGAACCATCGGCCAGTTTTTGTGATCCGTCTTTGATTTTGGATGAACCGTCCGCCAACTGCCCCATTCCGTTGCTTAACTCATTGGCACCATCTGACAATTGGTGTGCACCGGAATTTGCTTCTCTCATTTTTTGTCTGAATAATTCCATGTTCTTAACATACTCTTGTTGGCCGCTGCTTAACTTGGAAGATCCATCGCTAAGTTCTTTTGCCCCATTCGATAATTGGCTGACGCCTTTTTGAAGGGCAACCTGGCCGGATTGGATGGTTCCAAGACCATTTGACAATTGATCAAACACCGGATCAATCGCTTTTTGGATTTCTTTGTCCAGACCTGCAGTAGATCCGCCGAGCTTCTTATTTACTTCACCCTTATACAGGCTAAAAGCATTATCAATTCCTGCAGTAGCTTGACTCATTCCTTGCTTAATGCCTGCCTCTACCTGCGGCTTAAGTTGATTCGCCATTGATTGCTCAATTTGTTCTTTCGAAGGGGAAGAAGCAGTTACTTGAGAAATGATTCCCTGGACTTTTTCTTGTGGAATTCCATTATCCAATAGCGCCTGAGAAAGTTTATTCATCTGTTCTTTTTGCATGTTTTCAATGTTGTTGGCAGCTCCCTTTGCAACCCCTGCAGAAAGCTGCCCTGATAATTCGTTCACAAGGTCATTTTCCAGCTTGCCTTTGATTCCCTGATTCAGTTGATCCAAGCCGGCATTCATCTCTCCGCTGCTTGCATTGATTTTTGCACCGATAGCGTCAGCCATCTGTTTTGGCAACTGATTCTGGAGCTGTTTTAAACCATCTTGGACTTTTCCTGTACCCGCCACTAAATCCGGCATTTTCCCGTTGACCTCTTGCAAACCGTTTTCAACCTGTGAAATGCCGCCATTTAGGGCCTTGGATCCTTTTTCAACATCTTTGGATGCACTGGCAAGCTTGTTGCTGGCATCTGATAATTGATCCATTCCGCCGGCAAGAGTCCTCGAACCATCGGCCAGTTCATCTGTTCCGGAACGTGCTTTTGTTACTCCATTTTCAAATTCAATCGAACTCGATGCCAGAACCTCCAAATTGTCCTTGAGCTCTTTGGAGCCGTCTGCCAGCTCTTTTGCCCCCTTATCCAATTTCCCGCTGCCGTCGCTGGCTTTTTCAAGGCCATCTGCCACATCTCCTACTTTATCAAACATCGTTTCAGCGTAAGTGGATGTAACGGCCTTGGCAACTTCGGCCCTGATTTCTTTTGCCGCCGTTTCCCCGATCTGAGAGGAAAGGAAATTATATGCCTCGTTCGGTACATATTTCAGTTCCAATTTCTTCGGTTTTTCATCCATCAGGGTAGTTGCATTTTCCGAAAAATTCTTCGGAATTTCGATCAACATATAATATTTCCGATTCTCCAAATCCCGATAACCATCTTTTTTCGTGGCAAAATGGAATTGAAATTGATCATTATCCTTTAGCTTATCAACCAATTCCTTTCCCAGTTCCAAATTCTCGCCTTCATAGTCGGCCCCCGCATCCTCATTCACGACAGCAACAGGCAAATCCCTCAAATAATCGTAGGGATCCCAGAAAGCCCAAAGAAACATCCCTGCATACATCAACGGAACAAAGACAACTGCAATGATAGGGATAAGCACCTTTTTATTTGCCAGAATTTGCTTCCATTCAGATAAAAAGCTTGATTTCTGCATACACCATTATTCTCCCTTCAAACAAGTGACCATTATATTCATTTAGTCATTTCACGAAAATAAATTATGACCACTTCATTCACTTGGTCATATACGCTTTAAATAAAGGATTATCTTTTGGATAACCCATTTAACAAATACAATTTAAACAGCTTCGATATTTCATCTTTCTCCAGCGGCTTATGGACTTTCTCCCAGTCGAAGATGAGTGCAATATAGAGCTTTAAAATAACAAAAGCTGTGATTTCGGGATCGCACGGTTTAATTTCGCCCTTTTCTATTCCTTTTTGGACAATTCTTCCAACATACTGGACAATCGTATTTTCTATCTTTTGGACGACATCTTTAACAGCCGGGGTTCCCATTTCTTTTTCTTCCTGGATGAGCTTTATCATCAGTTGATGATCTGTTCGGTATTCCAGTAATTTAAAAAGCGCACGATCCACCTTTTCATAAAAAGATAAATCTTCATGTATGATATTTTCCACAGATACTTTCATTTCATGAATTAAGGAAGAAATGATTTCATGAAACAATTCTTCTTTATTTTTGTAAAATGTGTAAATCGTTCCCTTGCCGACATTGGCCAATTTGGCTATTTGATCCATTGTCGTAGCTTTGTAGCCGAATAAGGAAAAAGAATTTGTTGCTGCCCCTATGATTTGCTGCTTCCGGTCAATAGACAATTATTTTTCACCTTCTTTTTTTGGGAGGTGCCTGTCACTCCCCGAAATATGATGAAATGAACTTATACAACAGAAGTGACCATTTGAACGTTTTGGTCATATGTACAGCCATCATACTAACACATAGATGCAAAGGACGCAACACAAATTCTTTGTTTGTTTTTCAAAATGGTTCTTTTTGAGTGTTCCTCAAGCAATATTAAATATATGATGACAGACGGAAAATAAAATATCCTCTAAAATGGTACATCCCTGTATAGTTGAATTAAAGATATTTTTTACTTTTTGCAACTATTTCACCGCCAATTGCATCTATGTATTATACCCGTTCAGAAAGGGGGGCCGGCCGTTGGATTTCATTCACAAACTCAAAGAAAAAGATGAGCACGCCTTAATGGAAGTAATGCATCAATACGGGGATTACTTATTACGCACCGCTTATTTGCTCGTGAAAGATTATCAAACAGCTGAAGAAGCTGTTCAGGATACTTTTATTACTGCTTTTGAAAAAATTCATCAGCTGGAGAATCCCGAAAAACTAAAGAGCTGGCTTACCGCCATTGTCCTTAACCAGTGCCGCTCCCGGATGCGAAAATGGCAATGGAAAAATATCTTTCTTCACTTTGATGCTGTGGAACGTATCAATGGTGATGAAACCGCTCAAAGTCCCGAAGAAGCAATCGTTGATATGGCATTGGATCACAATATAAGTGAAGCCATTCAGCAGTTGGATTATAAATACCGCGAAGTGATTACATTATATTATTTTAATGAAATGAAAATCTCGGAAATTGCAGCACAAACCAAAACAAATGAAAACACAGTGAAATCAAGACTAAAACGAGCCCGGCTGCTATTGAAAGATCTATTGACGAAAGGAGAGGACCTCAATGAAAATACAACGGGAAGCATTTAAAAAGCAGCTCGATAACGAGATGGACGATATCAAGTTTACCAAACAGCGGGAAGTCATAGACCGTCTCCGTCAAATTACTTGGAAGGAAAAAGCCAGGCTGATTTGGAATAAAGAAATTGAACTCCCTCTCCTTCCATTGGCTGCGATTTGTACGGTGATATGTTTATCACTCGGAGTTAAATATTTCACCAACTACGATTACATTTCCGATCCCATGACAGCGAAGGCGGACGAACTGGTTGAGATCGATGGGTATGTCTATTGGAAAGAAGACCTGGAAAAGACGGTGATGCGGTATGAAGATTAAAATAAAAGTGAAGCATGCTGCCCTTATTTTGATAAGTATTCCATTGATCGTTTTTGTCATTGGGCCGCAACTTCAAATATATATAGCGAAAAAGCAAGTGGAGTACGGCCAGGCAGCAGCCAAGACAAAGCTATTGCAATCACTCGATAGCAGCATGATTTTGGACTCGCAAAAATGGAAAATCATCCAGAACTATATGCTGGATGATTATATGGCAGGCCAATTTGATGTATACATTGGGCCGGCGTTTTCCCAAGTCAGCCATCCTGACCGTGATGTTACATTTACCTGGGATGAAATGTATCCTTATCTGAACATGTATGTGACAAAAGGTCCGATAGATGAGTATTTCGCTTCTGCGGCAAAACAGCTTGCGGTTCATTATAAGACCATTGGCCAAGTTGATAAAGCGCAGGACATCCTGCAAAAAGCCATCGAACGAACAGCCGGCAGCAGCGATTCTTGGGTAGGTCAGGAGCTTCAATTAGAACAAACGCAAATCTTGATTGAACAAGCTGATTATTCGGCAGCCAAACAGCTTTTACAAGAAATGAGTAAAAGCAATGACCCGGAAAATGATTATTTCCAAGCAAAAATCGCCCAGAAGAAAGCAGAAATCAAACTCCGTCAAGGTCATGTACAGGATGCTTATAAGGAGGTTCAAAATGCCTTAGCGCAATATGAGGAAATACCGGCGGAAAAAGATTCTCGGGAGGCTGATGAAATACCCGCCGGTTATGAAGAACTTCTATCTTTGAAAAAAAGTTTGCAAACTGCTTTAGCACAACAAAGCCATATCAATAATACAGTCAAAGGAAGAATTGTATACAGCGATGGCACACCCGTAGCAAATGCAGGCGTCTTTTTACAGGCAGAAGAAGACGCAGGCAGCAGTATTACTCCGGATGAGCCTTACCAACAAACAACAGATGCAGATGGATATTTCAATATTTCGGGAGTATTGCCCGGAAGCTATCAAATTACTATAGGATTAAGCTTTGACCAAATCGATGGCTGGACATGGCCGGTTACTATGGATGAATGGATTGATGTCGGGGAAAAAAAGACATTCACTTATGATATCACTTTGCAAAAATTAATAGATATAAAATCTCCGGTCAACCAGCAAAAAATAACAGATAAACATATTCTCTTTTCCTGGGAGAAGATCGAAGGTGCAGACTATTACCAGCTTAACCTGGGGGCGGATATTGATTCCGGCTCGATCAGTACGGTATTTAAATCATACATCACGGACAATCAAATCAAAGTGCCGGCCGAAGAGGTATATGATCATCCGCTTGGAGTAATATTCCCCGGTGATGATCTGTCTACGGTAAGCCCAAAGTCATTGTTGGCATTTACAAATACGGATAATAGATTTTCATGGTCTGTTGAAGCCTACCGCGCTGATGGAGAGCTGATTACACGCAGCAACGGCTATCGGCTGGATCAGGATACGATGGGAAACTTGCCTTTCTTTTATTTAAAGGAACGCAGCATGACGAAGGCCGACCAATTGCTGGTTGACAAAAAACTAAAAAAAGCGTTGGCAGCCTATCAATCTAATTACGAAAAAGATCCGGACGATATTCACAGTTTGCGTATGATTGTCAGGCTGATGGATGCTGAATCATCCGACAAGCATGCGACCGAGAATGAAAAAAGCATTCCCTATTTGCAAGCCTATGCGGAAAAGACAAACTCCCCGCAAGCCATATTCAGGCTTGTTGAATACTATTATGAGAAACAGCAATGGGGGGCCTTCAACAGATGGTTTAATCAGTATGAAGCGGCGGCTGACGGCCATCTTGAAAGCTACGATCAGGCCATTTATGCCAGTGCGTTAATGAAACAAGGCAAATTAAAAGAAGCAAGCGAACAATTTAAACAGGTGATGAAGCTGGATAACAGCCATCGCTTTATCGGAAGCTGGCTAGCGGTGGAATTGTATGAAGGAAAAACCTTCGAACATGCTCTGGCCATTGCCAAGGAGTATCCGGAACGGCCTTTTGCCGACGAAAAAAGGGATTGGTTTTACATGGTGCAGGCACTTCAAGAGGAGAGTGAAACAGATTCCCATTATCGAGAGGAACTGAAAGAGGTACTCGGCCTCTATTTTAAAAACAAAGATCAAGAGCTGTCCAATTGGATGAAAACTGCCGATAAACCGGCGATGAAGGAATTTATTCGGGCGGTGAAGGATGTGAGCTAGGGAACCCCGCCTGCGGGTTCCCTATTTTATATAAACGGGAGGGATTGCGACCGTATGGCTGCCGAAGAAACCGAGAATTTGAAAACTCGGGAGGCATTGCGACCCTATTCCAAGGGCTGGCATTTCTTTTGTAAGATAATATTTGTTTTTGAAAAAGGGCCTGACCAGCCCTTTTTCTTATTCCACATACTTACGCTCAGCAACTTTCACCAAAAGCTTACCAATATTATTTCCCTTGAAGAGGTCAAGAAACGCATTGGGGATATTTTCAAATCCTTCTTTTATGGTTTCACGATATTTGAGTTTCCCTTCTTGCAGCCATTGGCCGAGCTGCATTGCCCCTTCATTGAAACGTTCCGAATAATTTCCTACAGTGAAACCTTGCATCAATGCACTTTTCTTAATCAGCGTCGGCTGTACGCGTGGTCCGATATCAACTTCTTCAAGGTTATAGGTAGAAATAGCTCCACAAACCGGAATGCGCGCATATCGATTTAATTGGGTAAATACAGCATCAGAAATCTCTCCGCCGACATTATCGAAATACACATCCACACCGTCCGGACAGGCACGCTTTACTTCACTTTCAAGATCTTTCGCAGTTCGGTAGTTGATGCCTTCATCAAAGCCCCATTCTTCTTTCAAGAAATTGATTTTTTCATCGGAACCAGCTATGCCCACGACACGTGCACCTTTTATTTTCGCTATTTGCCCAACTGCAGATCCAACAGCGCCTGCTGCTCCCGACACGACAACCGTCTCCCCTTCCTTCGGCTGTCCAATATCAAGCAAGCCAAAATATGCCGTCAAACCCGTCATCCCCAATATGCCTAAATGTGTTGATATGGGAGCAAGTGATGGATCAATTTTTCTAATTTCCTTCTCATTTGCAACATAGTACTCCTGCCAGCCAAACATACCAATAACAACATCGCCTTGCTTGAAGCTCCCGGATTTTGATTCCATCACCTCGCCAATGGCCCCGCCTTCAATCACTTCATTTACTTTAAAAGGCTCCACATATGATTCAGCGTCCTGCATCCTGCCTCTCATGTAAGGATCAACAGATACAAACAGGGTTCGAACAAGTATCTGGCCTTCTTTCAGTTCTTCTACATCTTTTTTTACAAATTTAAATGTGCCGCTATCCGGCATGCCTTTTGGTCTTTCAGCTAAAATAATTTGATGATTGACAAGCGCCATGTGAATTTCTCCTTTTTTTAAAAAATTGGTTAAATCCTCAATTATGCTTCGCCTATCATGTTAATCGAAATGCAATGTTCCGGCTAGCAAAGAGACTTTATGATAAGGTTACCCGCAACAATGGCAATGATGTAGAGGATTGCCTAAAAGCACACAAATTTAGTTGCTTAATACTAGTGATAATAAAATCTGTACTATCCCTTTAATGCCAAGTGTTGAGATTTATTTATCATGTCCGAAACTTGAGTTAGTAAACCTCACTAAAAAAGCGTTCGGCTATTCAAAGGGTTTATTAGAAAACGACCTGCCCCCGAAGGAAAAACTCGGGAAAATGCAATCATAGCGGCCGCTTGGCTACCGAAGAAGTAGTGAAACTAAGAACACGGGAGGCATAGCAACCGTATGACTACCGAAGAGGCGGCGAAACTCAAAACACGGGAGGCATAGCGGCCGTTTGGCTACCGAAGAGGCAGTGAAACTGAAAACACGGGAGGCATAGCGACCGTATGACTACCGAAAGGCAGTGAAACCAAAAAAACGGGAGGCATAGCGGCCGCTTGGCTACCAAAGATGCGGTCGTAATTCCGTTTATCTTATAATTAACACCCAAGTTTTTATAGCTTTAGCCCAGCGATGCCTCCGGAATCAATTTAAAGCCTTCAATCATGGCATCTTCATCAACCTCGATCATCAAGCAGCGCTTGCCGTTAAAATTAACCTGCCTGACATATTTCAAGTCTTTGGGGCTGATAGAAATATTTGCGACTTTCGTTTCGATTTTGATCGATTTCGATGTATATTTCGGGACAATGCTGCTTGCTTTCAGCTCGTATTTTTCATCATCAACGACTTTTTGGAATGCCATTTCCACCTTATCTGCATCGACATCTTCCACACCGCTCACTTTTAACACACGTTCCACATCTTTATAATCCAATGTAGGAGTGACTTCCTCCTCTTCTTCCTCTTCATCCATCATCCGGTTTATTTCTTCGTATACATTGGCAAGCGTATGCGTATCCACCTGGCCTCCCACCACTTCATTTACGACAAATTCAAAAACAGCCTTGTCTTCCTGGGCAGTCATGATCTCTTCGCCATTCAAAACATCTTCGATAAAGTGATAATCAGGTTTATTCGCTTTGCCCGCCGAGTACAACACTCGGTTTACATCAGCGGAATTATCTGTAAAACTTGGGAATAAAAATCCTGCGACAGGAGATGCAAGATTGATAATCGAATCAACCTCAACGCTCGATTTGAATTCCTTCTCAACATAATCAAACACCAAAGATCTTTTCGGCTGCTCCGTCTGGTTGATGCTGCAGAGAATAAAAGGATGCGAATACACCTCATCCCGATCGCTCTCTTCCGCTTCCTCACTACTTCTTTTTGTCGGTTTAAAATATTCTCCGCGAATGAAAGTGACGACCATGTCCTTCTCGTACTGAACATCCTTAAACATTTTATCAACGAGAAGAAGCATTTGCTCTTTCCATTCTTCTACATCATCTGCTTGCAAACCTTCATGAAGAATAATACGAGTGTGATCCTCCGCCTGGTCCTGAAACTTCACTTCAAATAACTTCACATCAAGCTGGCCTGTCAGCACCTTCTTAAAGTTATTCATGAACAACTCTTGCTGTTCCCTGTCCAACATCGGAAACGGACGGCTTTCCTGATGATAAATGTCGCTGCTCTCTTTCCTTATGTAGACATTAAAAATATTGGTGATAGTCAACAAATCATTATCAAGCTTGAATTGTTTACGAATATTGGCTATGTCCTTCTTATTCATACAGTGCCTGTCACTCCCCGCATTTTGTCGAAAGGTCTATTTGTATGAAATAGTCCCCTTTTAGTTTTGACACTCTCTTATTATAACAACAATGTCGAAAGCCAACTTTATAATTTGCTAGAAGTAGTTTCTCTTTTCATTTAAAGGTATAAAATCTCATTTACGGATGATAAGATTGCTTTCAGGCAATCAGGTGAACAGCCGTTATATTCTCTAAAGGCACCTAAAACTTGATCTTTCTGGCCATTTATATGATTGCGTTTTCATAATCGATAACCTATATCTAATTAAAATAATTTTAATTTATTCCTTGACATTAATAATTTGTCCTATATAATAATCATTGTAAAAAAGAAAACAATATAGATAGCGCCCATAAACTTGCTATCTATAAAAATACATCAAGGAGGAATTTTCATTATGTCCCTAATTGGAAAAGAAGTAGAACCATTCACAGCACAAGCCTACAAAAACGGTGAGTTTCTCGATGTCACCGATGAAGATTTCAAAGGCCATTGGAGCGTCGTTTGTTTCTACCCAGCAGACTTCACTTTCGTCTGCCCAACTGAACTTGAAGACTTGCAAGATCAATATCCTGCCCTTCAGGAACTTGGAGTGGAAGTTTTCTCTGTTTCAAGAGATTCCCATTTTACACATAAAGCATGGCACGATACATCTGATGCCATCGGCAAAATTACTTATACGATGATTGGCGACCCTGCACACAAACTTTCTCAAATGTTCGAAGTGTTTGTTCCAGAAGAAGGCCGCGCAGACCGCGGTACGTTTATCATCGACCCGGACGGCGTCATCCAAGCAGTTGAAATCAACGCTGAAGGCATCGGCCGTGACGCAAGTACTCTTATCGACAAAATTAAAGCTGCACAATATGTACGCAACAATCCTGGCGAAGTTTGCCCTGCAAAATGGAAAGAAGGCTCTGAAACTCTTAAACCAAGCCTTGACCTTGTAGGTAAAATTTAAGGAGTGCTATCAATGATACTGGATGCAGATATTAAGGAACAACTTAGACAATATCTACAATTGATGGAAGGCGACGTACTGTTAAAAGTCAGTGCAGGAGCCGATGATGTATCAAAAGATATGCTGGCTTTGATGGATGAGTTGACAGAGATGTCTTCCAAAATAAAAGTAGAAAAAACAACCTTGGACAGGACGCCAAGCTTCAGTGTCAATCGCATGGGAGAAGATACCGGGATCACTTTCGCCGGTATCCCTCTCGGTCATGAATTCACTTCCTTCGTTTTGGCTTTGCTTCAGGTGAGTGGACGGGCTCCAAAAGTCGAACAGGATGTCATCGACCAAGTGAAGAGCCTGCAAGGCGATTATCACTTTGAAACTTACGTGAGCCTGAGCTGCAACAACTGTCCTGATGTTGTTCAGGCACTGAACGTGATGAGCGTTCTGAATCCTGACATCAGCCACACAATGATAGACGGTGCTGCTTTTAAAGAAGAAGTGGAAAGCAAAGGCGTCATGGCTGTTCCAACAGTCTTCCTAAATGGAGAGGAATTTGGCAGCGGCCGTATGAGCCTTGAAGAAATCCTTGCGAAGTTGGGCAGCAGTGTAGATCCTGCCGAGCTTTCCGCTAAGGAACCTTTTGATGTCCTCGTTGTCGGCGGCGGTCCTGCCGGCGCCAGTGCAGCCGTCTATGCCGCACGCAAAGGCATTCGGACAGGTGTAGTGGCTGAACGCTTTGGCGGCCAGATTATGGACACTGTCGGCATTGAGAACTTTATCAGCGTGAAGCGCACGGAAGGTCCTAAGCTTGCGGCAAGCCTTGAGGAGCATGTGAAGCAGTATGATGTGGATATTATGAGCTCACAGCGCGCGACAGGCCTGCAAAAGAAAGATCTCATTGAGATTGAACTGGAGAACGGAGCTGTTCTTAAGAGCAAAACGGTGATCCTTTCAACAGGCGCCCGCTGGCGCAATGTCGGCGTTCCGGGCGAAGCGGAATTCAAAAACAAAGGTGTCGCCTACTGCCCTCACTGTGATGGCCCATTATTTGAAGGAAAAGACGTAGCCGTCATTGGCGGAGGTAATTCCGGTATTGAAGCGGCCATTGATCTCGCAGGTATTGTGAAGCATGTAACGGTCCTTGAATTTGCTCCAGAGTTGAAAGCTGACTCTGTCTTGCAAGACCGCCTTTACAGCCTTCCAAATGTGACAGTGATCAAAAACGCACAAACCAAGGAAATTACCGGTACCGACAAAGTAAATGGCATCACCTACGTTGACCGCGAAACCGGAGAAGAGCATCACATAGAATTGCAAGGTGTATTCGTCCAGATCGGCCTTGTGCCAAACACCGATTGGCTGGACGATACAATTGAACGCACAAAAATGGGAGAAATTGTGGTGGACAAAAAAGGTGCCACTACACTGCCTGGTGTATTTGCTGCGGGTGACTGCACCGACAGTGCCTATAAGCAAATCATCATTTCCATGGGATCAGGTGCTACAGCTGCTTTGGGTGCATTTGATTATCTTGTTCGAAATTAATATAAGCAGTGCCTTCGGTCTAACAGGACTGCCGAAAATTGGAATCCTTCCAATGAAACAGAAATCAACCTACCATCACAAAACTGTTAAACCATGGCACCCGACTTATTTGATATAAATCTTTATTTCAGAAAATCACTATCCTCCCAACCGGCAGGATAGTGATTTTCTTTTCTCTACAATATTGACCCTCAACACAAACTGACCCTCACACTTTTTGTAAAAGTGACACTTTCAAAGAGATCACTTCTTTGCTAAATTATTAATAAATCCAAAGAAACAGACAACCAGGAGCAATTATTTTATTAACTTATATATCATGAAAGAAGGTCTGCAAGATGGAAAGAACAGCAAGCTATTCCAGCTCTAAAACTAAAACTTTTGATCTCATCCTGACAGCCATGTTGACGGCACTCGTATTTGTGTCCACCATGCTCTTAAATATTAAACTGCCTATTTCGATAAATGGAGGCCTGGTTCATCTTGGTTCGGCCATGCTTTTTATTTCAGCCATCGTATTTGGCCCCAAAAAAGGCGCGTTCGCCGGGTCTGTCGGCATGGGTTTGTTTGACCTTGTCTCAGGCTGGGCATTGTGGTCGCCCATCACCTTTTTAACACGCGCATTACAGGGCTATATCGTTGGAAAAATTGCCTGGGCGGGTGGCCGCAAAGGAAACAGCATCGCATACAACCTATTGGGAATCATCATTTCAGTACCTCCGATGATCGCCGGCTATTATCTTTGGGAAAGCTTAATATATGGCAACTGGATCGTACCATTAACCTCCATTCCCGGGGATATCGTGCAAAGTGTCATCGGCATCGCTGTCGCCATTCCGATTTGTATCGTATTGAAAAAAATACCTGCTTTTAAATAGAGAATGTAAAATCAGCTATAACCGGACGTTATGTTACGGTTATAGCTGATTTTTTGAGTTTTTTATTGGGAAGGAGGCAAGGTAATAGATTTCTTCAGGCTGGTTTGCAATTTTTCAAAGGTTTCTTTGCCAAAAAATGCATCCGCTTTGTTCTCTATTTCTGTTAGAGCCGCATCATTTTCAATAAGTGTTTCCCGGATTCTTTCTACAATCTGCAGCGCCTCTGCCCCACTGATTTGCTTGGCGACCCGTTCCAGAAGAACCTTCGTATCAACAGAATATTTTCGCGCAAAACTGTGGCACCTGACAATATTATTCCGAAGAAACCCGGAATATTCAGGTGTGAAAGCACGGCGGATACAGCCCCTCATCCCGGCATAACCATAGGAAACCTCCGATGCAGCACGGTAAAATAAAACCATCCCATCAGCGTGGCTTGATTCAGGATTCAACCTGAGTTCCGTAATATATGAAACCAGCCGCTTCACCACTGCTGTTCCCCGCTCAGTCGCTCCCCACCATTCCAATAAGCGCTGTTGTTCCTCTGCATTCATATGAACGGAAGTTTGATGCGGCATGCCCTTCTCACCCTTTCAATAATCTGCTAAAGCCGCGGAATGGCCTGAACATTTTGGATGCGTTTCAGAATCACATTCCATTCCGTTCCCAAAAGAGCCTTGCCGTACCGATTTGCCTCATGAATTTTTTGGGCAATCTGCCTGTTTAAAAGCCGGCTTTGGTCGATTAAATATTGAGTTTCCAATGTCGCTTCTTTTGCTACCAGCTCAAAATTAGGGCTCATTTGTTTTTCGCTAATTCGCAATGTATCCAGGTCAAAAACAAGCATCTCTTTTCCAAGGGAAATCGTTTCGCCACTGCGAAGCCGTTTAATCGTCCCTCTGACTGCATCAAAACCGTAGCCAATATCAGCCACAGTCGCATGATACGGATTCAACCCCGGAGCATTCCGCAGCGAAGGAATCTGGCGAAAACCAGTCGTAATGGAGCAAACCACTTCCTTCGCTGCCATTCCTTGGTCTAAAGCAGCATCTATAGCATCAAGGTAACCACTCCACTGAGATCTCCCCATTTTTTAAAAAACTCCCCTTTTTACAGAACTTCCCTCAAAGTAAAATATTCGAGCCTGCTCTGTCCTTATGATTAATTTCGGAAAATCCCGGGGGAAAATCTGTTTCGACATAAACAAGAAAAGCCGTAAGTCCATCGCTGGAGCGGCTCTCTATATATCACCAAAGAACATTAATAATCTAGTCTAATTCCAAAAAAGCACTCGTAGAAAAACTATTACTCTCTGGGAGATTACTCTGGTCTATATTCCTTAATCTATCCACTTCATCATTTAAACCTAATTGAATCATTTCATTCATGACTAATTCTTTTAACTCTATTTCATTTGAGATCAAGAGAGTAAATTGGGCATCTCGTATGAAAGCCAGCTTGCTTTCTGTCGTTGCATTATTAAAAAAAGATTTTATTTCATTCAGGTCAATATTCACATCCTCTTCAAGTTTGTAGATAGTATGGCTGCTATTAACATTTTCAAAGGTTATTATTCCTATACCGTCAAGGGTTGATATAATTATTTGTTTCTCTCTTTCTGCCAATACTTTTCTTTCTACATAATGATATACATCCTCAATTATTTCACATCCGATAGCGGATTTTATCTTTTCTGCTACATAATTAGCTCTCTCTATGTATTCCTCATTTTCACTGTCTTCTTGTTTTAGTTTTTTGAGCAAACGCAGATACTCTTCCTCTTCTTTCATATGATTAAAGTTGGAAACCGTTACTGCATCTTTCATTGTACAGATTAAACCAACAAACTCCCTTATATTTCTGGCAACAATCTTTATATGTGAACCGAAATCCATGGGACTGATGCATACAACAAAAGCATCCTCTAAATCAGATACTGTTCCAAAGTCAGTTAACAATCCGAAATGTATTCCATCACAACCAGTACTTGCAAATGTAATGACATCATAGGGGGTAACATCATATGCAAAGTAGTCGGACTGAAAGATAAGGCCTAAATCCCTTTCAAGGAAATATCCTTCTTTTTCAAGAATCAGCTCTAACTTTTTTAATTTTTCAAATGTCGGCGGCATTTGCGAGTACTTTCCAAGATAGTTCATATTGGTCTCCTTGATCTTAGGTATATTTTTTCATGAAATCAATTTTATTTTAAACATATGGATAGCTTAATTTTATCAAACCTGCATTAAAATCCTCTTTTCCTTATGCAACTTTCATTAAAGGTTTTTAAAAATTTCACACCTTACAAAATGTGACAAACTCCTCGCCAAACATATTGTAGTATAATTGTAATAGAATTGTAATATGACCAATTGCCGGATTACCAGTAACGGAGGGAATGTTTATGAGTGCGGTAAATGAACCAATTGATGTTGGGCGGGGCAATCGATCCAAAAAACCCGCAAAGCGCAATTTTATTATCATTGGCACTATCATTATTATCGCTTTAATATTTGCGGGATTGAGCTATTATCAGGCTACCCGGTTCAATCCGAACATTATGATTAACGGCATCAAAGTCGGCGGCCTCACCGCTGATCAGGTGATGGATAAATTAAAAACATCCACTTTAAAAAACAGGGTCTATATAGGAAAAGAACTGATTTTGGATGAAAAAGATACGCAGATGGCATTCACAGATCAAGATATGTCCGAAGTTAAAAAATTATTGAAAAGCCAGTGGACGTTTTTTCCTTCCACAAAGGAGAAAAATTATTCCCTGGCACCCAAAAAGACGGATCAGTTTCGAAGCGAAACGATGAAAAAACAAGTAGAAGAAAAGCTCCAATCATTGAATAAGAGTTTAAAAGCACCCCAAGATGCCCAGGTGAAGTGGGAACAAGACAAAATTGTCATCTCTGAAAGTATTGATGGAGAACAATATGATATCGCCGCTTTATTAAAAGATTATGATAAACAAGTCTACACAAGCGATATCCACTTGAAGCCTGTTTTCATACAGCCAATCAAAGAGGACAGCCCGATTATAAAAGAAAATGAGAAAAAGCTGCAGGATTTCATGCAGCGAACCATCGACTATAAAGTGCAGGACAAAGTGTACACTTTAAAAGCGGATGAATTGGTTAAAAAGGCCTCCATCTCAAATGACGGGAAGGTTTCTATCACTGAAAGTGACATTCAGAAAAAAATAGACGAAATTAACAGCGCCCAATCAACATTGAATAAAGATTTTAAATTCAAAACCCATTCTGGAAAGGTCATCTCAGTAAGAGGCCAGGGCTATGGCTGGGCAATCGATGCCGAGAAAGAAACGGCAATGCTCGTGAAGGCTTTTGAAAAAGGGAAGGAATCTATTTCTGCTTCCAATATTTATGGGAATGGCTGGGACTATGATGCGATCGGCTATGAAACAACAACAAACAACGGGATTGGGGACACATACGCTGAAGTATCCATTGCAGAACAGCGCATTTGGATTTATAAAAATGGAAAGTTGGCAGTCACTACGAATGTCGTGACCGGCAAAATGAGCACCAATGAAGGAACTCATCCAGGTGTTTGGTATGTTCTTTACAAAGCCTCTCCCTATACACTTAGGGGAAGCGCAGTAGGCAATCCCAATTACTCTGTTGATGTAAAATACTGGGTTCCATTCACAAACGACGGACAAGGATTTCACGATGCTGACTGGCGAAAAAACTGGGCAAGTAATGCCTATCTTACGGAAGGTTCGGCCGGATGCGTCAACACGCCTCCTGATGTAATGAAAATTGTGTACGACAATCTCAGCACTTACGATCCGGTTGTTGTCTATTAAATAAGGACGGTTCCTGCACTGCCTTGGAAGGAAGTGCAGAAACCGCCCTTTTCTTTTAAAGTAAAAGAAAGTATAAGCTGATATGAAAATTTTTTTCAAAAGAAGCCTTTCTTTGTCCAGCTCCAGCGCCCAGCG